>JBLIEH010000048.1:0-9669 GCA_047632875.1 Psychromonas sp.
AGAATGTATATGGTGATTCTTCCGGTGTCCGGGGTGCTGCCTTTTTGCATCTGCAGGGTTAAAACGGATACCAGGCAAAAGCGAGCGTCAGGTTACCTTTGCCAATGAGTTTGTGTTTAAAGCCCCCCACTTGTGCTATACAGAAAAGCGAGAGTGATTTAATCCATATAATCCATCAAAAAATCAATCAATGCCGGATTGAGCAATCGTTGTGATGGATAGATTAAATTAATTGGCAAAGGCTGAGGGGCATACTCAGCCAATATTTCAATCAGCTCTTGTGACGCTATCGCGTTATCAACATAGAAGTTAGGCATCTGCGCAATCCCCTGACCGACCATGGCAAAGGCCTTAAGACAGAGAGATTCATTCGCCTCCAACTCACCACTGACTTTGACCAATAAGGTTTTTCCAGCAACTTGATAAGTCCAGCGTTTCGGTGTGGAGATGGCGGTATTAATCAGGCAGTTGTGCTCTGCTAACGCTTTGGGGTGCTCGGGCCGACCATGTTGTTCAAAGTAAGCCATACTGGCCACGGTTTTAAGCGGCATGCTGCCTATTTTACGGGCAACCATGCTCGAGTCAGCGAGATGCCCGACACGCACGGCCAAATCTACCCCTTCTTCAACCAGATCTATCTTGCGGTTCATTAATGATACCGACAGCCGGATCTGCGGATAAAGCCGCTTGAACTCATTGTCCCATCATCAGTGGCGCGGTCAGTTTGATATGACCTTTCATCGCTTGACTGTCCTGCTGTACGACTTTGAGCTGTTCAACCTGAACGCGGATCATGTCCATTTTCTCTAAATAATGCCATCCTTCTTCGGTCAAATGCAGTGAGCGTGTTGTACGGTTAATCAAACGCACCCCAAGCCATTTTTCAAGCTCATTAATTTGCCGACTGACCGCAGAAGGAACCAGGTTGAGGTGATCGGCTGCACGGCTAAAGCTTTGCTGCTTAGCCACCGCCTGAAAAACATTAATTGATTTCAATAAATCCATTGCGGATTCCTTTCATTTTCGGGAATTGCCCCCTCCCCCCATTCATCAGATTAAATCATAAATGTTATTAAATAAAAGTTATTTTTCATATTAACTGTAAAGACTATAGTGCTTTCATCGAATTCGAACAATGAATTTAAAACAATGAATTTAAAACAATGAACTTAAGGTGATAATGATGAAAATAATGTTAATTGGCGCAACGGGAATAATTGGTACAGCAGTCGCACAGGAGCTAAAAGAACATGACTTTATTAAGGTTGGGAATAAAGGAGGTGACTATCAGGTCGATATTGAAAAAAACCTCTATCGAAGCTTTATTTGCGCGTGTAGGTCCGATCGATGCCCTTATCTCTACGACAGGTCATATTGCATTTGCACCTCTGCACGAGTTAACTGAAGAACAATACACTATGACGATAAACAATAAACTGCTCGGCCATATAAAGCTGTTTAACATCGCTACAAAACACCTGACAGAAGGAGGCAGCATTACCATGACATCCGGTTATGTTACTCAGCACCCAATCCCGGGATCAGCTGCGGTTAGCATGGTCAATGCGGCTCTTGACGCTTTTGTTAAAGCGGCAGCATTAGAGCTAGATGAGCATCTGCGTATTAATACCGTAAGCCCTTTATTTGTTAAAGAGACAATGGAAATAATGGGTATGGACAGTAGCGAAGGAATCTCTGCCGCTGACACCGCCAAAGCTTACCGTTATGCAATAGAGGGTAAAGACTCAGGCAAAGCGCTGGACGTACGAGACTATATTTAATCGATAAAGAGAATTAACAGCTCCGTTATCGCTGCAATAACGGGGTACTGTAGGTTCAAGTAAAACGGGATCTGTTTTTACAGGCATCTGTAAGCATATTATAAACAGCAGTGCGCTGATAAGTTAGCACACTGCTTTAAGATATTTTTAGCTCAGGTAATAACTCGACAAACTTTGCGTTAACTTAACCCCCTGCAGTTTAAGCTGGTTAATTCGCTGTAAATAGGCGCCGTCTTTAAACAAATGCAGCGCCACATCAACGGCTTTACGCTGTCTGCAATCCTCTAAATAACGGCCCTTCACCCAACCATTAAAAGCCCCAAAATTGGGTCGGCTCAAATTTGGTAATCCATTCCCCGCCCCGCTTACCAACATTAGGCCAGCGCGAAGAAAGTCCTAAATACCAACAGAAAATCAGTGTCATTTTACGTTTAGGGTTAGAGTTAGTTTGCGCGCGCGGCAGCATAGCTGGATCTCGCTCGTAGAAAAATCTATGGTGTCTCTATCCAGGTTTTTCCGAAAAAAAGTTGGCCCCCTAAAGACTAGCAAATATAATCTATTGATTTTAAATCACCCTAGCAGTGAAACAACTGAGGTTAACAATAGAAATGTTTATGTCCTGTCTTGCGCATCAGGCAAAAAAAACGACACACAACAAGATAAACCAGTCGTTGTCCGTTTTAAATATTTACTATAACTGGCAGAAATAAAAACCCACGCTTGTCCAACAATAGGATTAAGTCGTGCTTAGTCCTACTCACACTATCTATCCGTATTAGTTATATGCCGCAACTTACTTGTTTAGCAATTCCGCTGCAGCAGCTGTTTCGTCATGACTATCAATCGTAGTGTCTACATTGTCAGCTGAGGGGGGTTGATCCTTTGCAACGTCTTTAGCCAGTTTATTTAGTCGCTTTTCTTCCTTTTTCTTCTTTTTTGCAATTTCTTTCTGTCTTTTTTCGTACGAGTAATTAGTTTTTGCCATTAGAGTTCTCTTACATTAATTCGGGTGTAACTGGTATTTATATTAAACATACAACAGCTTTATAGATATTATTATGCACTAAAACACATCTGCCTATCTTCTTTTTATCAATCAATCAACAATTTAAGGAACAAATATGACTTATGATAGATGCCACCTTAACATTTTCAAATCATGTGTAACCTTTTAATTTATAAGGTAAATTAAAGTGGCCTAAAAACAACCTGAAAAGTGTCATTTATCTACTGGGAAAATTAGTAAAAAAACGATAACAGAAAGACTGGACTCAAAGGTTAGCAAATATAAGCGATTGATTTTGAACTCCAATTAAAAAATCCCCAAGTAGTTAAACAACTTGAGGATAATAAAGCAATTACGGACATCCCTTAATTACACGGGTGAATTTAATGCTTACTGAAGTACCTCAACGAGCAGAAATGCATAAGCTGTCATTAACGCATTTTGAGAGGTCAAAGGTTTGACAGCCATTTTTTTGTGAGCAAGGATAATTACGAAAATATAGAAACGGATTAATATTTGGCCAATTAGATGGGTGTCCAACTATTTTCAATTATTTTGATATATTTATTTTTTAAGATGGTTTTAATATAGGTAATTCGTTTCATTAATCATTCTAAAGGTTAAATTAATACGGGGTGTGGTGACTTTTTTAGTGGGTGGTAATCGATGTAACCAATGACGCTGAGTTTCACCTTTCATTACCAGCAGACTGCCGTGTTGCAATGAAACTGAAATAGTTTGTTGATTCACTTTATGTTTAAAAGAAAATTTACGTTCAGCACCAAAGCTTAATGAAGCGATTGCTGCATTTTTTTGTAGATCTTTTTCTGCATCACTGTGCCAAGCCATGCCCTCTTCGCCACTATGATATAAATTAAGTAAACAAGCATTAAATTGATGCCCGGTTGCTTCTTCAACCTTTTGTTTCAGTTGTAATAATTCAAGCGTCCACGGTAAAGCGACTTTTGTCATATTAGAGTAGGTGTAATGAAAAGGCTTGTCAGCATACCAAGCCACTTTCCGTTGAGTGACAATGACTTTACCTAATATATTGGCTTGATCATGTTTCCATTGGATTGTTTCGAGTAATACATCGAAGTAATGATTAGCTTGGTCAAAAGGAATTAACAGTCCATGGTATTCCACCACACCATCGCAATTAATGATATTAAGAGGTGAGTCTTCTAGTGCTGCAAATAAGTCCATATTGTACATTTTATTTCCTATTTAAACTTATTAGATACCTATCATCAATAATGGTTTATTGCTTATTATAAAGGCCAGTAATATTTCGACAATAAATAATACTACGGGGGAAAGCAAGCAACAGCAAAGGAGTTATTTATAGAGATGATTCCACATCGATGCTAAAGAATAAGTATGTCATGAGGTTCAGGTATGAATGGCACTGCATTAAGATATTAACTCTATATGTTAGAGGCGTTAAATGAATGAATAAATTTTCAGCCTTTGTCAATCAACCTAAAAACAGTGCCTGAATAAAAGTTAGGAGCGGATTAATACTTACTCAATTAGATGGGTGTCCAGCTATTATTCTAACCTTACCGAACTAAGGGATTACACCTTTAATCTTCTACCAATTTATCTCGGCGCACTGGTTGTCCTGCCTCTTTGTAAAATTGAGGGTTCGCGCTTTTGGCACCTCCCTCTCGAATACCATGTTAGGCGAATTTCACCCCCATTTCTTGCCGATCTCATCCAAGCCAGCCTTCTGCAAATCCTCTGGGCTCATCAGAACACGAAATTTGCAACTGGCCTCGAAGTTGAGAAAGAAGGGTTCTGCAAAGAAAGGTATATCCAACGGAGTTTGCACGTTAATGATGAAGATTCCGCCGCGTTTTCCGTCTTGTTCCCCGAAGTAGGCCGTTTCCGGTTTGATCGTTTCCAGGATACGCTCAATGACCTCGCCCACCTTGCCGCTTCTGACGAGGGAGTTGAAAGGCTCAAGAGGGAATTCGACTGTAAGTAGCATTTTCATGTAATGTTCTCCTTTTGTTGCGGTATTTGAAGGCGATGCCGCATACGCGTAACACCCGCCCTAAACGGCATTAAGTGCATTATGAACTCTGTCATAGATGACATCAGAATCAGGACAAAAGAAATAAATTTTTCAGATACTTCAAGGAAGTCTTCATCTTATGCTCAAGACCAGTATGGACGATGTTGAGCCATATGATTACGGATGTTATTCAATTTTTAAAACAATCCCATAATTGCATTGTTTCACTGCATTCAGGATCATAATGAGCTCTGCCCATATTTATTATAGTCGAAGCTTCCCATCTCTCATTTTTTAATGCTTTTTTATTCAGGAAATGGCTATAAACAAAGCGCGAACTTGCTGCTCAATTAAAAGGTGTCCTTTGAGAAATAACAACATGAGATCACCATCATTTGATCATAACGGAAAAAGTTGTTCAATTGCTCATAATACGAGTCAGTGTAAGTTGATAATAGGTGCTTATAAGTTTCAATTTTAACCATATTATGTGGTTGAGCTGCCATTTATTTATCAAAAAAAGATTAATTATGATTAATTACAATGACTATAATTTAATGAAAGGCTGGGCACCCAAAGTTCACAATATAAACGATTGGTTTTAAAATCCCGTCGAAAAGTCCCTGATTTCCAATGGAGCAATGGAAATCATCACTTTCATACGGCCGAAAAAGTGCTAAAAAAAGCATTAACACTCACGTTAAAAGAAGAGGAATCGGTAGCAATATGGCACAGAGAATCAGTGAAAATTTTAACCGACAATTGGTTAAAGGGATATACTCGCTTGCAGGAAATAAGTCTCGAATAAACGCTCTGTTTCACCTTCGAAGAAAATTAATATATGTGCTTATAAATAAGCACATCAACATACTCCGGGCTTGTTCAACAATAGGATAAGATCGAGGTTCGCGGTGCTCTCACGATCTATCCTTATTCGTTTTATGTTTGTTAGGCAAAAAAGCAAGCATGCGCATCGTCACCGACAAGTTCTAAAAAAGCTTCTAAGTTTTTAGTCGTTGGACAAGGTTCATAGCTATGCCATTTTAAATCTGCACGTTGCCAATATACTTTCCACAATTTTTGCGATTTTACATACGTAGCTTTGGCAACATTGTTTTCAATTTTTTCAGCTGGGGCACTCCACTTTGCTCGCACTTCAAAAATTTCAACACTTTGCTTATTAATACGATAAGCAATATCAACTTGATTGCGAACTTCTACTGGAGGGCGATGTTTAACAAGAAACTTTTCCAATTCCCTCTCACACATTTTAATTTCAAATTCACTAATTGCCATGTTTATTACCTTTGATGAATGACATATACCGCCTTGCTCACTGGCGAGCAAGTTGGTGCTGTTTTTGCTGTTTTTTATTTTAGAAAAAACCGCGACAACTGTATCGAGTCCGCGTGCAGCAACTTGTTGAACGAACCTGCTATGCGAAATGTGCACTGAGATTCCCGATTAACTGACCTCGAGAATGACGGCTGTGTTTCAGCTGAGGTGATAGCCCGATAAACTTTGGGCTAACTTAACCCCCTGCAGTTTAAGCTGATTAATACGCTGTAAATAGGCGCTGCCTTTTAACAGGTGCAGCGCCACATCAACGGCTTTACGTTGTCTGTAATCCTCTAAATAACTACCCTTCACCCAGCTGTTAAAAGCACCTAAACTTGGGCCCGCCCAAATTTGGTAATCCATTTCACGTCCGGCTTCACCCTCGTTGGACCAACGCGAAGAAAGTCCTAAATACCAGCGGAAAATCAGTGCCATTTTACGTTTAGGGTTAGTTTGAGCGCGCGCCAGCATGGCGGGATCCCGTTCGTGGAAAAAATCTACGGTGTCTGTCCACACCGTATCCAGGTTTTTCCGGAAAATCTGTTTTTCAATTTTCTCACGCTCAAGGATGGGAATCGCTTCAATTGAAGCATAAGCCAGATACAACTCATAGAGTTTATTTGCCCGCATGGCAAACATTGAGCCGCGTTTAACCACCTGCAATTTAACCCCCATTTCAAACATATCGGCGGCGGGTGCCATGGTCACATCGGCCATTTCGACAGCGGCCAGCAACTTACGTGTATGCTCTGAGGCCCCGGCTTCAATACAGGCCTGATTGACACTGCCGACAACAACGTATGCCGCGCCCATATTAAAAGCCGCAAGGGTTGCCTGCGGTGTACCGATTCCTCCGCCTGCGCCAACTCGAAGTGCAGGTGAAAAATTGTATTTTTCCTGAATTTCGTCACGCAAGGCGATAATCGAGGGTAACAAGGTTACAAACGGACGGTTATCCGTATGACCGCCGGAATCGGCTTCGGCGGTGATATCATCAGCCATCGGAACACGTTGAGAAAGCTCGGCCTGCAAGGCAGTGACTTTGCCCTGCGTAAGTAACTTATCAACCAGCTTTTGCGGCGCTGGCTCCATAAAACGCCGTCCAACTTCAGTGCGCGATACCTTGGCTATCACTTTGTTGCCGATATCCACGCTGCCATCGGCATTTTCAGATAAACCGGCTAGACGATAATAAACAATATGCTCGGTTAAGGCTAAATAAGCCGATGCTTCGACCACTTTAACACCGAGTTTTAAAAAACGTTCAACGGCACCGCGCTCTAGGGCTTCTTCGCTGGGAGCATGGATCAGATTGACCGCAAAGGGGCCGTTTGGTAAGGCCGTTTGAATACGTTTAATTGCATTTTCAATGACATCGGGCACTAAACCCGCCGCGCCAAATGAGCACAAAAATCCCGCTTTGCCGAGGGCAGTGACTAATTCTACCGAAGAGATACCATTGGCCATCGCCCCGCCGTGATACGCATATTTTACGCCATAACTCTCTTTAAAAGCGGGATCGCCGAGATCTTCCGGATTAAGCGCCTGGGCAAAGGCGAGTACTGCTTCACTGCCATCGCCGCTAACCTGCTGACTCACACCTAAAATCGCTGCTTGTTGTGCAAGATAAACGGGCTTGTGCAGATCCATTAAGCAATGCTTAATGGCCTGCGGATCACTGTTGATGGTGGCCGGATCGACCGTCCATGCCCAGTTGATTTGATTGTCTGTATTAAAACCTAAAGCTGACATATTTGTACCTTAAACGAAGCAGGACTCACCTGCGCTTGGTGCTTGTAATTTAATCTATGTAAAACGTATTAAGATTCCAGCAGACGGTCTGCCGGAATAACTTTTTAGGCTTAGACTTAGGCTTCGACAATGCTTAATACTATATCTTTCACTTCATAAATCCGGAGACCATCTTTAGACAGATTAGCATCCCCTACTAAACGCACTTCTCCCTCATTGCGAATAATTTTAGTGAGATGCACATCTAAGCTCATCTGTTTATTAAGCGGGGTAATTTGTCCGCGGTATTTCCAGATAACCTCAGTATTCGGCGTGATAAAACGGGGATTGTTAAACCCAGCCCCTAAATCATTTTTTAAGGCATAGGTTTGTAGCAGTTCGATAATCGCTTCGACGCCCAATGAGCCTGGCATCACAGGATCCTGATGAAAGTGGTAACGGAAGAACCAGTCGCCGGCATTGATAGTACGTTCGCCATAGATATAGGCTAAGTCGGCTTTTCCGCCCCCTTCTACAATCGACACGCTGTCCACAAAATTCATCTGCCCGCCCGCTAAATGGTAATAGGGTTTGCCGACTGGTGCGGCAAATAAAGGCGATTTTTTATCGGTAAGATCAAAACGTTCAATGCGCTCAGGAGCTGTTTTGTTATCTACAAACCATGCACGGGTAATTTTTCCATTATCGATTCCCAGCTGATTGGTTAAGGATTCGCCGCTAAAGTAACCAAATACAGCATTCCCCCTATAGAAGACCTGCTCATCCACCAGCAGCTCAAAAGTGAAGCTCTGAATGATTGCGCCGCCGGCCGTGCTAGTGCTCAGTAAGACCGATTTATTTACAATGGTTTTACCACGCAAATCAATCTGCTTTAAGAGTATGCCGTTGCCGTCAAGGTTACGGAAGAAGAGCTCTTTTCCTGGATATTTAAGCGTCGTACCCATATAACCCGAGAGAAAACCGTTTGGCTGTAAGGCGATTTCCATCAGCAAAGCGTAAGGCATCCAGTTTGGATGGCTGTTTTTGGTAAAATACCAGGCGTCTGCCGGCACGTGATATTGCGCAGTACAGCTGGCCGAATTTTTAAGATCTAAGCGTTTTCCTTTAACCTCAATGACCTGGGTTACAACTTGTAAATCACCACAGGGCGTACGCGGCGGAATGCGGCCGCGATAGACATCAAAATCAGGACCAAAACATTTGCTGATATCCCCGGTGGCAAATTCAAACAGATGCCAGGGGGTAAACGGGGGTTGATCCGGTACACGATTTTGTCCACTAACCAAAGGCGCCGCAAAGTGCTTAATAGGTATCACGCCTTTTTCCCGGTGTGCGCTTAAATCTGATTCAACCCGCATCAAGGGACGCTCAGGATGTTTGAAGGGCTTAATACCGCGCTCGTCCGCAACAAGTTCAGCACTGACCTGTTTGACTCTCGCAGCGCCTGTTTTAGCTAAATGTTTTTCTAAACGGCTAAGCGCCAAATCAACGGAAATACTAACAGGATCGCGGCTAATCGACTTGATTACAGGGGGCATTAACGGCGAATCTGCAGTTTGCACAACATTTTCCGGCAGGATCACGGGATAAGGCGAGTTAGCATCCTGCTCTTTTATTTCAACGCACAAGTTTTTAAAATCAACCACCACCTTGCCATCAAGAATGATATCTATATTGGCTTTGATAAACGGACGCGGCAACATACCAATTGCTGTAACTTCCATCCGGTAAGTCAGGGTATTTGACTGCGGCAAGACCTGACCGCGGCAACG
>JBLIEH010000049.1:0-9510 GCA_047632875.1 Psychromonas sp.
CTAATTACTCAAAAGCAAAATCATCGAGCAGTTTCAGAAATAGCAAAACAACGACCTCTCGCGGTGTAAGTCGCGGAAAATAAGGCTAAAAAATATGAATGAATTAATGGCAACATTAGAGCAAAACAGCAGTTTGGTCATTTACTTATTAATTGATATGGCAGTCGCGATTCTTTTATTAGGCGGGATCCGTTATACCATGGGGTTTATCGGTAATATTAACACCAAAAACGAGTTGGCGATAAATGACAACTTTGCCTACGGTATCAGTCTTGCGGGTGGCGTGGCGGCGATGGGAATCGCCTTAAGTGGTGCCATTACCGGGGCGTTGGCCGGATCCTATTTAGCCGAGTTAATGGGGATGCTGACCTACGGATTTATTGGACTGTTATTGATCAAGGCGGGACGATATATTCATGATAAATTCGCCTTACCTGATTTCCATAAACAGGATCAAATTCTACAAAAAAACATTTCCGTTGGGGTAGTTGATGCCGCTTCCGTCATCGCCACTGCGATAGTGGTCCGTGCTGCACTGCTGTGGGCAGAGGGACTAGGCATTAAAACCTTTGTGGCCATTTTCTGTGCGTGGATAATTTCACAAATCATGTTGGTCATTATTACCCGCATATTTGAATGGCGATTTTCTCAAAATAACGGTATTAGCTTTCAGGCAACTTTAGAAAAAGGGCAGATGGCTGTCGCTATTCGTTATTCTGGTTATTTAATTTCAACCGCCATGTCAGTCACCGCAGCGAGTTATTTTGTTGTCTACGACACGCAATCTTTATTGCTTGGGATAATACAATGGACAATCATGAGTGTCATTTTGATGTTGGCATTAACATTATTAACCACTATTGCTAAGTATATCGTGCTTTGGGGAATCAATCGCCGCGAAGAGGTTGAAGTTCAGGATAATATTGGCATTGCCACGGTCGAGTTTACCACCTCTTTTTCAATCGCCTTGTTACTGATGTCATTAATGGTCTGAGTTAATTATCGATACCCAACTTATTGAAGATGCAGGAATCAGCATTTTTAAGTACTTTGGTTATATAGCTTATTCCCTATTTAATCGGTCATCTTTGATGACCTTTTTTTATCCCGGTTAGAGAAAAAAATGGTCAATGCAAAAAAAGTAAGACTCCTGATTGATGACAGCCTGCTGATATTAATTATGGCGGTACTGGCTTGCTGTGGTCTGATTTATGAGTATCTGCTTTCTCATTATTCGGCGCGCATTCTCGGCAGTGTTGAAACCGTTATTTATGCGATTATCGGTATTATGATCGTATCCATGGGGTTAGGCGCCTTTGCCGCCAAAAAAATTTCCAACGCCTTTCAGGGTTTTGTTATTTTAGAGTTAGCGGTTGCTTTGATTGGTTGTTGTGCGACCTTGTTTATCGCCTCTGTTATCGGCTTTGGGCAGACCTTACCGCATCTTCTGGCTGAAACCTATCAAATCCCCATAGACACAAGACCAGAGGGAGGCATCATTGCCCAACTCAACTGGCTGAGCATACAATTGCCTTACTTTTTTGCCTTTCTGCTGGGTTTTTTGATCGGCATGGAAATACCGCTGATTGCGCGAATTCGCGAAACGGTATACGGGCATCATTTAGCCCATAACGCGGGGACTATTTATGGCGCTGATTACATCGGAGCGGGTTTCGGTGCCGCAATTTGGGTATTGTTTATGCTGCGCATTGAAATCAGTCAGGCAGCAGCACTCACCGCTTCGCTTAATTTAGTCGCGGGGTTTGTTTTTCTAATCCGCTTTAAGCGTTATTTAAAGCACATTAAAAAACTCTTATTAGGACATGCCGTGTTAGCCGTTTTAGTGTTCCTGGTTTTCCAATATGGCGGGAGTTGGCAACAACAAATGCAAAACCTGCTTTACCAGGATAAGGTGGTTTATCAAACCCAAACACCTTACCAAAACTTGGTCTTTACGCAGCGTAATTTAGGGGGCAATGTTGAGCCCATTTTTAACTTTTATATTAACGGGCGCTTACAATTCTCCAGTCTGGATGAAAAAATTTACCATGAATTTTTGGTTCACCCCGTGATGCAGGCAGCGGCACGTCAAGATAAGATATTGATTATTGGCGGAGGTGACGGTTTAGCATTGCGTGAGGTATTAAAATGGGAGCCCGAGCAGGTAACCTTAATTGATCTGGATGCGCAGTTAATTGGATTATTTAAATCTCCCCAAGCCGTATTACCCGCTTATTTAGCAAAGAAAATTAGCGCGCTAACTGAAAACAGCTTTAATGATCAACGTGTCACCGTTATTAATGATGATGCATTTATCACCATCGATAAATTATTACAGAAAAAACAAATGTTTGATGTGATTATTATAGATCTGCCGGATCCAAGCCACCCGGATTTAAATAAACTCTACAGTGTTAATTTTTATTACCGGCTCAATAATTTGTTAAATGGGGATGGCGCGATAGCGATCCAGTCTACATCGCCATTTCATGCTAAAAATGCCTTTATATCAATCGCTAAAACCCTCAGGGAAGCTAAATTTCCCTTTGTGGAGCAATACCATCAAAATGTCCCCTCATTTGGTGAGTGGGGTTGGACCATTTCTACAAAATTAGGCACTAGTGTCAGTAAACGTTTACAAAATGCACCATCACTTTCGGTACCAACAAGCTGGTTAACCCTGCCTTTGTTAAAAAGTGCTTTTGTTTTTAATAAAGGTTTTTATGATGATATCAAAGCCGTTAAAGTTAACTATTTAGGATCAAATCAACTCTACCGATACCATCAACAGGCATGGGAAAGAGAGACCGAGTTACCACCGACAAATACCGATTGATTACTCTGAGCTTGGCTTAACAGGCATTGCTAAGATGCGGCGAGTATTAAACTGCCGGCCTTAAGCCTAGCTACCCGAGACAAATTAAGTGGCATTATGAAATAAAATGCGGAGCATAGAAGATGTTACAACAAGAAAGGCATGAAAAAATATTGGATTTGATCAGCCAGTTAGGCCGGGTTTATGCGGCCGGATTAAGTCAAACCTTGCAAGTATCTGAAGATACAATCCGCCGTGATTTAAAACAATTGGATGAGCTTAAAAAATTGCGCAGGGTGCATGGTGGTGCGTTGCCGCTGCAGCAGGAGTTTCAAGAATATCGCGATCGGCAAGATGAAGTCGATCCGTTAAAACAGCGTGTCGCATTAGCTGCCATTCCGTTTATTGAAGCTCATCAAACCATATTGATAGACTCGGGTACGACCTGTTTGCAGTTGGCGATGAATTTACCTACCCACTTTAATTTTACCGTGGTCACGCCAAGCCCCTTGGTTGCGACTAAATTGATGCATCATAATAATATAGAATTAATTTTATTAGGCGGTAAAGTATCTAAATCTGCGGTCATGGCTCTCGGGGCGACTACCAATGCCATGCTCAGGAAAATTCATTTTGATGTCTGTTTCTTAGGTGTATACGCGCTGCATCCAAGTCAGGGTTTGACCATTAACCGTTTAGATGAAGCTGAAACATTAGCTGCAATCATTGAACAATCTGAGCTGGTTATTAGTTTAGGATCTGCATTTAAACTCGGGAAGGTGGGGACCTATAAAATTTGTGACAGTAACAAATTAGATGTGCTGGTGACGGATTCAGAATCAGATCCAAAGGTACTGAAATTATTACAAAAGAAAGGTGTAAAAATAACACTTTGTGATGATTAATTAAAGCGAGATAACATTAATAAAGACTACTAGAAGTGAAATAAAAAAGGCAACCGAAGTTGCCTTTTAAAGATAAATGGTAACCTTAAACGTTAAAGCGGAAATGGATAACATCACCGTCTTTTGTGACGTAGTTTTTACCTTCTAAGCGCCATTTACCGGCTTCTTTAGCACCCGCTTCACCTTTGCATGCAATGAAGTCATCAAAACTAATAATTTCGGCTCGGATAAAACCACGCTCAAAATCAGTGTGGATAACACCCGCTGCCTGTGGTGCTGTTGCACCCACTTTAACCGTCCAGGCACGCACTTCTTTAACACCCGCTGTAAAGTAGGTTTGTAAATGCAATAATTGATAGCCACTATTGATGACGCGGTTTAAGCCAGCTTCTTCCTGACCTATCCCCTCGAGAAACTCTTTTTTGTCTTCTTCATCAAGCTCCGCGATTTCAGATTCAATGGCAGCACAAACAGGTACGACCACTGATCCTTCTTTATCTGCTATTTCACGCACAATATCTAAATACGGATTATTTTCAAAACCATCTTCACTCACATTGGCAATGTACATGGTCGGTTTGCCGGTCAAGAAATTAAGGTACGCAACCGCGGCTTTTTCTTCAACTGTTAATTCAAGGCCGCGCACTAAACCGTCGGCTTCAAGATGCGCTTTTATTTTTTCTAATACTGGTACTTCAAATTTGGCATCTTTGTCGCCACTTTTGGCTTTTTTGGTGAGACGTAAAAGGATGCGCTCACAACTCTCTAAATCGGCTAATGCCAGTTCGGTATTGATAATCTCAATATCGTCCTTAGGATCGATTTTACCCGCGACGTGCACTATGTTGTCATCTTGGAAGCAGCGCACAACGTGGCCAATTGCATCTGTTTCACGAATATTAGCAAGAAACTTATTCCCCAGCCCTTCACCTTTAGAAGCACCTTCAACTAAACCTGCAATATCAACAAATTCCATTGTTGTAGGTAAAACCCGTTGCGGGTTAACAATGGCAGCTAATTTATCTAGGCGATGATCCGGTACCGGCACGATACCTGTATTAGGCTCAATCGTACAAAATGGAAAATTAGCAGCTTCAATGCCCGCTTTTGTTAACGCATTAAATAATGTTGATTTACCAACATTGGGTAAACCGACGATGCCACATTTGAAACCCATGATTTTTATCCTATTTTGTTAGTTGTTTGTGTTAATTGCGGGGTGTTAAGCGGATTATTTTTCTGCTTTAAAACTGTGTAAGCGATTCATCGCTTTTGCGAGCCCGTCCTGCCCTAAAATATGGGTGCAACGTGCTGCTTCATCAATACTTTGGTCAATCAAGTTTTGTTCACTACTGGGCGCTTTGCCGAGTACATAACCGCTGACTCTGTTTTTGTCGCCGGGGTGACCGATGCCAATGCGCAGGCGATAGAAATTTTTATCATTACCCAATTTGGAGATAATATCTTTTAAACCGTTATGTCCACCATGACCGCCACCTAACTTAAATTTCGCTATACCGGGCGGCAGATCCAGTTCATCGTGTGCAATGAGGATCTCTTCAGGTTTAATGCGATAAAAATTCGCCATAGCAGCAACTGCTTTTCCACTAAGATTCATAAAGGTAGTTGGAACAAGAAGACGCAGGTCATTACCGGCAAATTGAATTCTTCCCGTTAGGCCGTAAAATTTTGCTTCGGCTTTAAGCTGGATATTTTCTTGAGAGGTAAACTGGTTTAGATACCATTGTCCGGCATTGTGTCTGGTTTGTGCATATTCTGGGCCTGGATTAGCCAGGCCCACAAGCAATTTAATAGTAATTGACACTATTACTCAGCTGCTGCTTCTTCTGCTACTTCGTCTTCAGTCGGTGCTGTTTTAGAAAGTGCAATTGAAACCATAGGAAGGTCATGTTCTTCACCTTTATTTAGTTCAATAGACTCAACACCAGCAGGAAGTATTAGATCAGAAAGGTGTAATGTATCACCGATTGCCATTTTGCTGATATCTACTTCAATGAATGAAGGAAGATCTGCAGGTAAACATAATACTTCAACTTCGTTAACTGTGCGGTAAACTACGCCGCCATTTTTAACTGCTTCTGTAATCTCTTCGTTGATGAAGTGCAGAGGAACCGTAGTATGAAGTTTCTGAGTCGCTTCAACACGCAGTAAATCTAAATGTTGGATGCGCGCTTTAAAAGCATGACGTTGTAGATCTTTAAGTACGACTTGCTCAGAAACACCATCAATTTCCAGATTTAAGATTGAAGAGTAGAATGCTTCAATACCTTCTGCTTTGATGATTTCTTTATGCGTAAAAGTAAGAGAAACGGCTTCTTTATTAGCTCCGTATACTATTGCTGGTACTAGATCCGCATGACGCAGGCGGCGGCTCGCACCTTTCCCTAGGTCTGTACGGGTTGTTGCTGTTAATTTAATAGACATGGTATAACTCCAATAGTGAGGATACTGTTATAAAGTTCCTCAAATTTAAAATAGGTTTCATCTTGCGACCAGATAAAACCACCTTATCGACAGTTTTAAACTGCAGATAAAAAAGGCGCGCCATAATAGCGTGCCAGGATGATTTTGTACAACATTAAAACTAACTTTGAGCTCAAAAAAAAAGCTTCATGGTAAGACCATAAAGCGTTTTTAGTGCTCAAAGACAATTAACAAAAGTTAAATGGGTAATTTAACCGCCATTAATAGCAGAACTCACAGAGATTAGTGGAACATTGCAGAGATTGATTCTTCGTTACTTACGCGACGAATTGCTTCAGCCAGCATACCGCTTAATGTTAGCTGCTTAACTTTACCCGTTGCAATTATTTCTGCTGAAAGTGGAATTGAGTCGGTAACAATGAATTCATCAATGACAGAGTTTTTGATGTTTTCAGCTGCTTTTCCAGAGAAGACGGCATGTGTAGCATAAGCATAAACAGAACTTGCACCACGCTCTTTAAGTGCCAGGGCTGCTTGGCACAATGTACCGCCGGTATCTATCATATCATCAACGATAATGCAGTTACGTCCTTCAACATCACCGATTAGGTGCATGACTTGCGCAACGTTTGCTTTTGGACGACGTTTGTCGATGATCGCCAGATCGGCATCATCAAGTAATTTAGCATGTGCACGAGCACGCACAACACCGCCAATATCAGGAGACACAATCATTGGGTTGTCCAGTTTCTTCTCTAACATATCTTCAAGAAGCACTGAGCTGCCAAATACATTATCCACAGGCACATCAAAAAAGCCTTGAATTTGCTCTGCATGCAGGTCAACGGTCAATACACGGTCCACTCCGACATTTGACAAGAAATCCGCAACTACTTTTGCAGTGATAGGCACTCGACTGGAGCGAACTCGACGATCTTGACGTGCATAACCAAAGTAAGGAATAACAGCAGTAATACGTCCGGCTGATGCGCGACGAAGCGCGTCAATCATTACGATTAATTCCATCAAATTATCATTGGTTGGTGCACAGGTAGATTGCACGATAAAAATATCATCACCCCGTACGTTCTCATTAATTTGTACGTGGATCTCTCCATCGCTAAAGCGCCCAACATCCGCGCTTCCTAGTTTAATGAAAAGACGATCTGCAACTTTCTGGGCTAGATCGGGTGTCGCATTACCTGCAAATAGTTTCATATTTGGCACTGTGAGGACCTCTGTAATCCTAATGAGTGTGTGTCGAAAAGCAAAAAAAATGCTAATTAACATTTGTTATTAATTACTTTATGCAATTAATAAATTTTATTTAAGTGTTGCGAATAATTCATTTAAGGGGGAATTATTCAATCCTTTTGCGGTAAATGCTGCTAACCAGTCAGGAGTATTTTCTAACACAATTTTTGCGTCATGAATACTGTTAAATGTGCTAAAAACACATGCACCAGTTCCAGTCAATTGAGTTGGCGCGTATTCTATCAACCACTCTATAACCTTGGCAACCTTAGGATAATTTTTTTTCACATAGGGCTGGCAGTCATTCAGCCAATTTTGATTTATTAACTGCAAATGTGTTCTTTTTTTTGTATTACGTATTAACTCATTTGCTTGGAAAACCTTGGCTGTCGAAATATGGCAATCGGGCACAGCAACCAGATAACTCTGCTCTACAGGGTAAGCAGGGGTTAATTTTTCACCTATTCCTTCTGCTATTGCGGCTCGGCCAAAGATAAAAACCGGCACGTCTGCCCCCAATTTAACCCCTATTTCTGCCAGCTTTTTTTTTGTCAAATTGATATTCCAGTGATAATTTAATGCAACCAGGGTTGTGGCGGCATCGGATGAACCTCCACCAAGCCCTCCACCCATGGGTAAGTTTTTCTCCAGATTAATGTGCGCGCCGTTATTTTCTGACGTATGAGTTTTTAACTTCATGGCCGCTTTATAAATTAAATTATCTTCTAATGCCAAACCTTCGATGTCTGGGAAGAGGGTGATTTTTCCTGAGAGGTTAGGTGTGACAGTTAAATAATCACATGCATCGATAAATTGGAATAAGGTTTGTAACTCATGGTAGCCGTCTTCCCTTCGGCCGGTTATATATAAAAACAAGTTAAGTTTAGCGGGGGCAGGCCAACGAATAGTTTCTGTATGTGTCATTTTTCATCTCTTTATTTGGCAATTATTATCGTTGGAGAAGTTATTTTAAAGACAAGATAGTAGCGATTTATGGTTTATAAATACAGTCTGATAATTTGAGACACAAAATTGTGTTGATGTGTTGATTGCCCCTGTCTGTTAATTGAAATTTTTAATTTCGCTTAACAGACAGGGGAACTATTTTTAGAATAAAAAGGGAGTTATTGAATAACATAAATATGATATAACTTTCCTTCGAGAGCGGTCTGATTATTCAGGTACAGTTCAGCAAAATTTCCCTTTAGCAATAGTACTGTCCGCCTTGTGGCGGTACAATAATATCAGCCCTGTTCTTATATTAAAATATTTAGTTTTTTTCTAATAGCCATTTTCGGATTGCAAATTTTATCCGTAAATCCTGGCGTCTGAGCTGCAACTGGTGGGGCAAGCTTGTTTTCTGCACCCTTTTATAATCTTTATAATCAATAGACCAGCTGTCATTTTTATCATCTTCTCCTGTCAGGCTCACTAACTGATTATTTTCATCAAGCTGATAAAGGGCACCGCTCGGATTGCCTTTAATCCATTGTTGTAAAACATCTATCGGTAACTCAATCCCGGATAGCTGAGTAATTAATGTCTGTGCATTTTTACCAACATAAATTTTACCTTGATCGTCAATTATTTGTGTTCCAAGGGCTGTCTTTTTTACATCTAAAATAGTCGAACCGAGAAAGCTGCTTAAAGTTATATGAAAATTTTCGCCGCTTTGCTGCCAATAAATATTTAGACTATGACGTTTTTCAGGTGTGATAATGGCCACTTTTCCGCTCAGAGACCAATCCGTCAACTGTTCGAGCTTTTGTTGATGCGCTGGCCAATCTTCAGTCTCGGTGGGAGGAGGTGTTGGTATTTGCGCACAACCAACAAGCATTAAGGTGAAAAATAAACCGGTAAGTAATGTTTTCATTATTAATAAAACCACTTAGATAAATAAAGAGATAAATAATACTACCAGTCATAAAAATAAAGACAGGTTTATTTTCATTTAATACCAATTATCAAGTGATTAATGCAGCAGACAGTTAAGGTTAGCATGATAGATGGGAACCTTAACTGCCTAATCTAATTGATTTATTGGATTAATAATTCCTGCGCATTAGCTAAAGTGTGCTCGGTGATACGGTC
>JBLIEH010000050.1:0-9424 GCA_047632875.1 Psychromonas sp.
TCATTCTGCGGAGAGCAATGCTCGATGCTTTTAAAATTAAAGATGGGCGATTAGCTCAGTTGGGAGAGCACCGCCCTTACAAGGCGGGGGTCACTGGTTCAAGCCCAGTATCGCCCACCATCTTTAATCTTCTTTATTCAGAAGCAAAATGAATTCGCCATTAAAGATAGACGGTTAGTGCCGTTATGCTTCGATCATGCTCGATGCATAGTTAAAATTAAAGATAGACTATTAGTGTCATTCTGCGGAGAGCAATGCTCGATGCTTTTAAAATTAAAGATGGGCGATTAGCTCAGTTGGGAGAGCACCGCCCTTACAAGGCGGGGGTCACTGGTTCAAGCCCAGTATCGCCCACCATCTTTAACTTAAATTATTTATACCCAAATAAAAATATCCTATTATTCATACCCCATACTTATAATTATATTAATTCCAGAATTTCCTATCAATATTATCAACAACCTATCCTCAATACACAAAACAGTATGCTAATCATTTTACTTTATGCTGTGCTGCTATTCTCTTTTTATAAAATGTCGAGAAATGCGTAAACACTATTATTTTAGTCGAGTCGTGATTTAAATCGATCATTTTCATTAATCCTGATCTTTGTCATTTTTTTGTTGTTTCTTGTAAAAAACACCTGCAAAAATTTTGATATCTTTAAGGCATCAGTTAAAATTCGTTAAATTTTTTGGACCAAAAATAGAGAATCAAATGGATTTAATACAAAATCACGTTACGGCATTAGTCAGTAGTGCCGATACGTTATTTATTTTATTGGGTGCAATCATGGTATTTGCCATGCATGCAGGATTTGCTTTTTTGGAAGTGGGCACCGTTCGTCATAAAAACCAAGTGAACGCGTTAGTTAAAATCATGTCTGACTTTGGGATTTCAGCATTGGTTTATTTTTTCTTTGGTTATTGGCTCGCTTACGATGTTACTTTTTTTGATAGTGCCGCGGTATTAGCTGAAAATAATGGTTATGAATTGGTTAAATTCTTTTTCTTAATGACCTTTGCTGCCGCAATACCGGCGATTATCTCAGGTGGTGTTGCTGAGAGAGCTAAGTTTAATCCCATGCTGATCGCAGCGGCATTATGTGTTGGCCTGGTTTATCCTTTCTTTGAAGGTCTTATTTGGAACGGTAATTATGGATTCCAAGATTGGTTAGCAGCGAACTTTGGTGCGGCCTTCCACGATTTTGCCGGATCTATTGTTGTACATGCAGTGGGTGGGTGGATTGCTTTTACTGCCATTATTGTTTTGGGCAGTCGTAATGGTCGTTATCGTGCTGGCAGATTGGTTGCTTTTGCCCCCTCAAATATTCCATTATTAGCACTTGGTGCTTGGATTTTATCAGTCGGCTGGTTCGGTTTTAACGTGATGTCTGCACAAGCAATCGAAGGTATTAGTGGTTTAGTCGCAATGAACTCTTTAATGGCAATGGTTGGCGGCATTGTTAGTGCGCTGGTTATCGGTAAAAAAGATCCTGGTTTTATTCATAATGGGCCATTAGCCGGACTCGTCGCTGTCTGTGCAGGTTCCGATATAATGCACCCGATGGGCGCATTGGTGACAGGTTTGGTGGCCGGTGGTCTATTTGTGTGGTTATTCACCTACGTACAAAAAAAATACACAAGTTTTGACGATGTCTTAGGTGTATGGCCTTTACATGGTGTTTGCGGCCTATGGGGCGGTATCTCTGCGGGTATTTTTGGTTTGGAAAGCCTGGGTGGTTTAGGCGGCGTCAGTTTTGTCAGTCAGTTAATCGGTTCGCTTGCCGGTGTGTTAGTCGCGCTGATTGGCGGTTTTATTGTTTATAGACTGGTTAATCGCTTTATGCCGATTCGTCTCTCTGAAGAAGAGGAGTTTAATGGCGCGGATGTTTCAATACATCAAATTGGCGCAACTAATGTAAACAACCAATAAGTTGATGACTAGAGAAAAAAGGGATTGCATAAGCTATCCCTTTTTTTTGCCATTAATTACTATCAAATACGGCTACAGCTACCGTAATTGGGGATCTTGATTGCTCTTGGATTTAACCCGCACAAGTCGATTTTTATTTTATGATTAGGAAGAAAGAAGATGAAAGTAATTGAAGTTAAACATCCGTTGGTTCAACACAAGCTCGGCTTGATGCGTGAAGCTGATATCAGTACTAAACGTTTTCGCGAAATAGCGCGCGAAGTCGGCAGTTTACTGACTTATGAAGCTACCAAAAATCTGGAACTTGAGACAGTGACAATTCAAGGCTGGAATGGAGAGGTAGAAGTACAGCAGATTAAAGGTAAAAAAGCCACCGTTGTACCTATCTTACGTGCTGGTTTAGGTATGATGGATGGCGTGTTGGAGCACATGCCAAGCGCAAAAATTAGTGTTGTGGGTATTTATCGTGATGAAGAAACACTGCAGCCGGTGCCTTATTTCCAGAAATTAGTGAGCAACATTGATGAACGATTAGCCATTGTTGTTGATCCTATGCTGGCGACGGGTGGCTCTATGATTTCCACCATTGATTTAATCAAAAAAGCCGGGTGCACTAAAATTGTTGTACTCATTTTAGTGGCTGCTCCAGAAGGTTTAAAAGCATTAGAAGCTGCTCATCCGGATCTTGAAGTTTACACTGCCTCGATTGATGATCATTTAAATGCACAGGGTTATATCATACCGGGTCTTGGTGATGCCGGTGATAAAATTTTTGGTACAAAATAACTAATACCAAGTTCACGCGTTTTCTATTCATTTATGTCTATTCCTGCGCATAAATAGACTGCCTAATACGTGAGATTGAGATAACTTAACCTTGGTCTGAAATTGCCAGAGTATTTTTTAAGTGTTACGGAGAAATTAATGACTGCTCGTACAGGTTCTGAATTGGGATCACAAGAAAAAGAAGTGGTTGAGGATGTGACTGCTAATTTTAATGTATTTCAACAAGCCCTCGCGGGCTCTCAAATGTTATTTGTCGCCTTTGGCGCCTTAGTATTAATGCCGTTAATCACTGGACTTGATCCAAATGTTGCCTTGTTTACCGCGGGTATTGGTACTTTATTGTTCCATTTAGTGACCAAAGGGCAAGTGCCAATATTTTTGGCATCTTCATTCGCCTTCATTGCTCCCATTGCCTATGGTATTCAAACTTGGGGAATTCCCGGCACTATGTCCGGATTATTTACCGCCGGTCTTGTTTATATGCTGATGTCATACGCGGTTAAACTCCGGGGCGTTGATTTTATCCATCGTTTATTACCGCCTGTTGTTGTTGGACCTGTGATCATGGTAATTGGTTTAAGCCTTGCCCCGGTTGCTGTTAATATGGCTCTGGGTAAGGCAGGTGATGGCAGTTTTGTGTTAATAGAGCAAAATACTGCAATGGTAATCTCTTTCTCTTCACTGCTATGCACTTTATTAGTGGCGACAAAAGCGAAGGGCGTTTTTAAACTACTGCCTATTTTATCTGGTGTGCTGCTCGGTTATTGCCTGTCATTTTTCTTTGGCGTGATTGATTTTAGCCCGGTCGGTAATGCAGCTTGGTTGAGTATGCCCAACTTTGTTGCGCCACAATGGAACTGGCAAGCGGTTTTATTTATGGTGCCTGTGGCAATAGCGCCTGCTGTTGAACATGTTGGAGATATTCTTGCTATTAGTAATGTGACGGGTAAAGATTTCTTGAAAAAACCGGGATTACATCGTACTTTGTTTGGTGATGGGCTGGCTACCAGTGCCGCTTCATTATTTGGTGGGCCACCTAATACGACTTATTCAGAGGTGACCGGTGCGGTTATGTTAACCCGTAACTTTAATCCCAAAATAATGATTTGGGCTGCCGTTATTGCGATTTTCTTGGCTTTTATTGGAAAATTTGGCGCCTTATTGCAAACCATCCCATCGGCTGTGATGGGGGGGATTATGATCCTATTATTTGGAACTATTGCGTCGGTTGGATTAAATACTTTAATCCGTCATCAAGTTGATCTATCCAATGCGCGTAATTTATGTATTGTTTCTGTGGTTTTAGTGTTTGGAATCGGTGGAATGGCTTTCGACTTGGGTGATTTTAGCCTGCAAGGCGTCAGTTTGTGCGCACTTGTCGCAATACTTTTGAATGTTTTGTTACCCAAGACAATATCATAAATTAGATCTTATACTCAAATTACTTGAAGATGCAGGAATCAGCATATTCAGGTGGTTTGGGTATATCCCTATTAAATGCAATATTTTGGAAGCGGATTATCACCTTTATTTAAAGGTTATCTTTAAATAAAAGCATATTAAATCAATCAGTTATTATTATAAGCCTCCCCTTTATATTAAACCCGTCCTAAAAAATCTACAGCGCCCTCTAACTGAACTATTATTAAAGCATAGTGCAACTTTGCAGGGGTAATCATGAATAAATTGCCTGTCTTTTGGTTATTATTTACAGCATTTTTTTGCTTTACGGCCAGCGCGAAAGAAGTTTGGGTTATTCCCATTCAGGGGGCCATTGGCCCAGCCACTTCTGATTACATAGAACGGGAGTTTGAATTAGCGCAGCAGCAAGATGTCTCTTTACTGATCCTTAAAATGGACACTCCGGGTGGCTTAGATTCAGCTATGCGCAGTATTATTCATAATATCACTTCCTCTACCATTCCCGTTGCCACTTGGGTCGGCCCAAATGGTGCGCGCGCGGCGAGCGCAGGTACCTATATCTTATTAGCCAGCCATATTGCGGCAATGGCAAATGCAACTAATCTTGGCGCAGCCACTCCCGTGGCTATTGGTATTTCCGGACCGGAGAGCTCGCCTGCAGATGAAAACCCACCATCAAACCAGGAAGAAACTAAAAATACGCAACAGGTCAGTGCCAAGACAACACTTGAAAAAAAAGCGATTAATGATGCAAGTGCTTATATTAAAGGTTTGGCAAAATTGCATGGACGTAACGAAAAATGGGCTGAGAAAGCCGTCAGAGAAGCTGTCAGTATCGATGCACAAACAGCGTTAACAGAGAATGTTATTGATTTTATTGCCGATGACCTTGAGCAATTATTAACGCTTGCCGATGGCCGGGAAATTTCATTATTGGGTGATCAAACAACGCTGTCATTAGGTGGGGTAAACCTTATCGAGCGTACACCTGATTGGCGTTATTCTTTTTTGGCGATTATTACCAATCCTAATATTGCTTATATATTATTGTTAATTGGCATCTATGGATTAATACTTGAGTTCTACAATCCCGGTGGTGGGTTACCCGGTGTTTTGGGGGGAATCTGCTTAGTACTGGCATTGTACGCGATGCAAATGTTACCGATAAATTATACGGGATTGGCGTTGATTTTACTCGGCCTTTTGTTACTTGTGGGTGAAGCCTTTAGTCCAAGTTTTGGGGTGTTAGGCCTTGGGGGGATTGTCTCCTTTATACTGGGTTCAGTTTTTCTTATGGACAGTGATTTACCCGAATATCAAATTGCTAAGCCGCTTATTATTGCCGTTTCTCTGTTATCGGCTGCCTTTATTCTGTTGATGATTACGTTGTTATTAAAAGTCAGGCGGAAAAAAGTCACTACGGGTGTTGATTGTTTGGTTGGTCAGTTTGCGACCGTACAAGATGATTTTACTACTGGTCAGGGATGGGTTGAAGTGGCAGGTGAAAGTTGGCACGCATCCAGCGCCGATCCTTTACTCGCAGGACAAAAAGTACAAATTCAACAAGTAACAGGATTGAACCTGATTGTTTGTGCAAAGGATATCGAAAAACACCCGGAATAAAATCAATATGATGCTTATTCCCATTAATCAGGAGAAAGGTGATGATGATATATAGTCTAACTGGCGGTTTTATTTTCATATTAATAATTGCATTACTCTTTAGTATGTTCAAGGTGTTGCGTGAATATGAACGTGGAGTGGTGTTTTTTCTTGGACGTTTTCAAGAAGTAAAGGGCCCGGGTTTAGTTATTTTAATTCCTGTTATTCAGCAAATGGTAAGAGTTGATCTGCGCACAATTGTTTTAGATGTGCCCACTCAAGATTTAATTACACGTGATAACGTGTCGGTTAAAGTGAATGCGGTTGTCTATTTTCGCGTCGTTGATCCGCAGATGGCTATCAATAATGTTGAAAGTTATTTTGAGGCGACCAGTCAATTATCACAAACAACCTTACGTTCTGTTTTAGGACAGCACGAACTAGATGAGTTACTGGCCGAACGGGAACGTTTGAATAAAGATATTCAAGTTATCCTGGACAAACAAACGGATAATTGGGGTATCAAAATAGCAACGGTTGAAGTTAAACACGTCGATCTTGATGATAGTATGATTCGTGCTTTAGCCAAGCAAGCAGAAGCGGAGCGTGTAAGGCGTGCAAAAGTTATTCATGCAACGGGTGAACTTGAAGCCTCTGAAAAATTACAGCAGGCTGCAATGATATTAAGTAAAGCACCTAATGCGCTGCAGTTAAGATATATGCAGACATTAACTGAAATTGCTAATGAGAGAACCTCCACTATCATATTCCCGATGCCGATTGATTTGTTGGATAACTTGAAAGGAATAATGGCAGAAAAAACAAAAAACGAGTAATGAAGGAAAGGATGATATGACATTACTTCTTTTCTATATTTTTATTGCTATTGGTGTTTCATTTTTATGCTCGGTTTTGGAAGCCGTATTATTGTCTATTACGCCAACCTTTATCGCACAGATTAAGGAAAGCAATAACCGTGCGGGTGAGGTATTAGAAAAGACCAAGTTAAATCTAGACCAGTCCATTTCCAGTATCCTCATTTTAAATACATTTGCTCATACGATGGGGGCGGCTGGTGTTGGTGCGCAAGCTGTTCGGGTTTACGGTGCCAAATGGGAGTCCTTAATTGCGATATTATTAACCCTGGCTATTTTGTACCTATCTGAAATTATACCAAAAACATTAGGGGTTACCTTCTGGCGTAAACTGGCCATTCCCTGCGCGTATATTATTCGTTTTTTGGTTTATCTCATGTTTCCCTTAGTGTGGCTGGCGACACGATTAACAAGTTTATTCAGCCGTCATGGAAATGAAAATATCAGTCGCGAAGAGGTATTAGCCTTTGCTGTCTTGAGTTATAAAGAGGGCGGGATTAAAACTCAAGAAAAATTATTGGTAGAAAATATTTTTAAATTACGAGATGCCAAAGTAAAAGATATTTTAACCCCCCGGACAGTGATGCATGCTTTGCCTGAATCGACAACAGTGAAGCAGGCATTAGGTCTAGCTAATACCGCTATATTCACTCGCATCCCCGTTTACTCTGATACTATTGATAACATCACCGGTATTATTATTAAAGGCCAACTCTACGAGAGTGAGCGGCAGGGACTGGGTGACATACAATTAAAAGAGATAAAATCGCCTATTTATCGCATATCAAAAGATTTTCCAATTTTGAACCTGTTTGATGTTTTTATTAAACGTCAGGAGCACCTTTTTTTAGTTGAAGATCAATTTGGGCAAACATCAGGGGTGGTAACATTGGAGGATGCGGTAGAAACTTTACTTGGGAGTGAGATCCTTGATGAAAGTGACCAGGTTGCAGATCTGCAGAAACTTGCCAAAGAAACTTACCGGCAAAATTTACGTAAAAATAAATAGCCCGTGAGGTGCTGAAATAAGCTGCTATTAATGCGTATAATAACCATTTTATGAGCATGCTTAATTCTCTTCTATTGAAATTTTTATTTTTAAAATGGAAATTTTTTTACGCAATCCTCACTAATATTATGCTCTGTACAGAGGGTGAGGAAATGCACTAAAATAGGTGTTGAAGGCAGTCACCAGTCTTTCCATAATTTAAGTAAGTGATTTTAATAATTATTTGTTTGTGCTATTTTACTAAACAATTTAATTTCTTATGCACAATCTATTATTATGGATATTTATGGCAAAGTATTCGAGCATACTGATCAACATACATTAATCCGCCAGTAGAGATATTTATACTATGTTTAGACTATTCGATATAATTTGGAAAGGATTCGTAAAAGCTTTTCAATCTTCTCAAGAGTTCCAACAACGCATTTGGGTTGTGAGTATCCACAAAGGCTCCCTGCAGAAAAAGAGTGTTTTTAATGATACCTATTTGGTTAATGAGGATAGTTTTGATACGCCGATGCATTGGATGAATATCAAAGGTTATTCAGCAGAAAGTATTAAAAAAGTAGATAAGATGCAACGTTCACAGGTAGTCACCATTGAGCTTGGGAATTATTGCCATAGCTTGATGCGTGTTAAGTAGAGACCGGTAGAAAGAGTTATGCAGGCCTGAAGTTATCTACCGTTAAAGCTCACAGGGCAGCTTCTAAAATTTTACGCGAACGGCTTAAATCATTATTACCATGTTCCCCTAATGCAATCATGCTATGTTTTTTTAAGCTATTTAAGATCACTTCAATCGACGCTCTTTCAAGCCCTGCATGGTTAAGTTTTGTTGGCATATTCATTACGGTAAAGAAATGAGTCGTTTGGGCAATTGTCTGGTCAATGCGTTGCTCAATTGAACCTTCAGTAATAGCAAAAACTCTTTCTCCATATTGCAATAATTTTTCCTCTTTTTCGACTCTACATATATTCATTACTGCGGGTAAAATAATACTTAAGCTGCGTGCATGGTCAATGCCGTAATTGCCAGTAAGTTCATGGCCAATACTATGGGATGTCCAATCCTGCGGCACACCAGCACCAATTAAACCGTTTAATGCTTGCGTTGCACTCCACATTATATTGGATCGGACGGTCAGATCGTCCGGTGTTTTTAATACTTTGGGACCCTCTTCGATTAAGTTCAATAATAAAGCCTCGGCAAATCTATCTTGTACTTTAGCATTAACCGGGTAAGTGAGATATTGCTCCATAACGTGAACAAAGGCATCAACAACACCATTCGCACTTTGACGTGGTGATAAGCTTAATGTCGTTGTTGGATCCAAAATAGCAAAAGCGGGACGAACGAGTGGTGAACTAAATGCAAGTTTGTCATGCTCCCGGGTAACAACAGCGTTGCAGTTACTTTCAGATCCTGTCGCTGGCAGGGTTAATATACAGCCTAAAGGTAGTGCTCTATTAACCTCAGACTGTGCTGCTAAAATGTCCCAAGGCTCAGGACCTTCAAATTTACAAGCCGCAGCAATAAATTTTGCGCCATCAATCACTGAACCACCGCCAACTGCTAACAGATAATCAAAATTTTGTGCTGTGATTATTGCTACGGCTTTAAGCAAAGTATCATATTTAGGGTTTGGCTCAATGCCCGAAAATTCACCCCAGTTATAATCCGTTAAAGCTGCTTTAACCTGGTCATATACGCCGTTATTTTTAATGGAGCCGCCACCATAAAGCACTAATACTTTCTTGTCTTTTGGAATTTCAGATGTGATCTTGCTAATCTGAC
>JBLIEH010000051.1:0-9379 GCA_047632875.1 Psychromonas sp.
TGGTATGCTTTGAATGTTTGGGAGAATGACAGAGCTAACTTTGCTGAAGTGCACCGTTTATTGATGGCTAAACCATCGCGGCATGACAGTAAATCAATTATGAAAATAGCTGAGATGACGGGTACTGAAGCGGCGTTAGTCCCTAATGACATGAAAAAACAGTTGGTGGAAAAAAATGGCAAGGTCTTTAGCCAATTAGGTTTGCGCGGAACGCCAAGCTTAATCATTGGCGAGCAAATAATTCCGGGCTATATTCCTCAGTCGGAACTGGATAAATTGATAAAAACACAATTATAATAGACTAAAAATCACGCCCATAGCTTAGCGTTATGGGTTTGCCTGCTTTACTGCAACGCGACTTCAGCAGATCTTTCACCATGAGCATTTCCCTTTATTGATTATTTATTTTTTGATTATCCATTTCTTGATGATCAAGTGTCGAGCATCTAATCGACTAACGAAACTTCGCTTAAATCAGCTTACCAGCCCCTATGGTTTGTGTACGCCCATAAAATAGATAGACAAAAACCAATGGGATAATCAGCAGATATAAATGCTGTAGTTGTTGCAGTGGCGCGTCACTGCGATTGAAAAAGTAACCGGCAAGACTGAAAAATAATACTAGAGCAAACTGTGAATAATAACTTTTACAAATAATATATTGAATGGGCTGCGCTAAACTCGCCACATCATAAAAGCGTTTGTTAAACGCGAGGCGAAAAAAACTGCTTAAAAAGGCTATCAGTAATACCCCTGAGTATAAAAGAAACGGGCCTTCCTGCATGCTTAATTGCCCCCGCAACAACCAGGAAAATGCATAGCCGAAAACAGCGACAGTGAATATGCGCTGCGCGTTAATACGATCAATACTCTTCTTGATAATGTAGAATACAAAGGCTAACAGCACGCTTAAGAGGACAATCAGCAAGCCCAGTTTTAATAGGCTTTGTTGGGTCAGAATATATAATGATAAGACCCAAAAATAACTTTCCAAGAACAAAAAAACACCATCAATGAAGAAGATCATTTTCGACTTAAAAGTGTCTTTAAAATTAATCACCTCAAGCAGAGAAGAAGCACCGGGTTGGTTATTGTTTAACAGTTCAATCTGGCTAACCAGCGTGGTTCTAAGTCGCCAATAACCCAGGATGGAGATACTCAGAAAAATAATAAGCAGCAGGTTATCCTGTCCTGCCGCTAATAAATAACTGCCCAGCAAGATACCTGATTTTAATGTAACCATTACTAAAACTTGAAAATTAGCGAAACTGTCACCGCGGTTTTTTGTTTGCGTAATACGTTGAAACAAAACCCGTTGCGTTGACCAGTAAAAGCACCCTGCCGCGCCATTAATCAATGCGCCGAGCGATAACAATATGGGCGAAAAATCCCACAATAAAATGATCACCAGTAATATTTCAAAGACAAAAGATAGCGCCACTATCTTTGACCAGTACGCTGCTGCACGTAATCTATCCCAAAAATACAGCGCAATAATAAAACCGATTGCGCTGAGCGCGATAAAATTGGCAATCTCATTGAGCGTTAACCCTTTATTCCAAAGAATAATCGGGATAAATATGGGTAACAAACCGATCAGAAAAGAGTGTATGGCCACAAACAGATAGAAGCTGCGGACTAAACTTCTCATTAATAGGTGTCTGTTTGTTGGATATTAAGCTTTTCCAATTGTGCAAAATGCACTGAGAGATCTTCAGCTTCACCATAACGGGGGAAAGCATGCATTTTCAAATACGGACGTGAGTTAACCTCTAAAAAAATACATTTTTGCTCTCGATAATCCGTTGTAATGCCCTTTTCTAGAATCACATCGATGCCTAATATATTGGCATCAAACAGCTTTAGCACATCTTTGAACAATGTTTGATTCACCTCTGGAATGCTCTCTTTTTCAATCACCTCAACCACGCCACCTGGCGCTAATGAGATGCGATAAAATAGCAACACCTGCTCATTCAATAGGGGAACGCTTGCTAAGTTATAACCCTTATTGGCTAAAAATGTTAAGGTTTGCCGACCTTTTTGCAGCGGAGAGATACAAGGATATAAATTCATCTGCTCTCTAATGGCATTTTCCCGGTCAATCAACTCGGCGATCGTCGCTTGCCCATCACCTGTTACAAAGGGTGCGTAACGTTGTAATACTGACATTATCTGCCCATTTGCCACTACCACTCGATAATTATTGCCCTGCAAATATTGTTCAACAACAGTATAAGGCCACCATAATTTGGCTAACAATATTGCCCGCCAAAGTTCCCTGTAATTGTTAATCGGAAAATAACTGCCCCGTGAAAAACCACTGACATTGGGTTTGACAACCAAAGGAAAGCCAACTTCTTTGGCAAAACTTATTGCTTTTAAAGGGTTTAAAAAGATTAATCCCTGCGCATGCGGGACATTAGCCGCAGCAAAAACATCTCTTGCTTGTTCCTTGCTGCGGCAACTTTTACGCACACGCAGATCATTATAATGACTACAACCGCCCATAAATTTTTTACTTATCCATGCGTAGATCATTTTTTTCAACTGAATCATAAGGAAGTCTCATTTTTAGCGGCTCTTTTTAATCGCTGAGCCGATTTTAATTTATTAAAAAACACCGATTTAACGGCCTGGGTGCGCGGAATCATTGTGGTGACTTTGGCTAACTGCTTCATGCTGCGCCGTATAAATTTCATTTTTTGCCAAAGGCTAACATCTTGCACTAATAAAATCAGTGGCATAGGGACATACAGGTTGATTTCAATAATATGAAACTGCCCCGCAATCAAACTTTCCAGCGAATCAGCACGAACGCCATAACGGGCAATACGAAATTCACCGATTTGTTTAAGATGGGACCAAATTTTATTTTGTTGTTTAAAGCTAAGCTGGGCTAAACAGTCTCTATAATAGGTATTAGCATTGTAGATACCATTAATCGGCAGGGGATCATCGCCTCTATTGCAGGTTTCAGTAATAGATAAAACGGCAAATTGCTGCAAGTTATCTTTTTCAGGAATAACAAATATTTCAAACTCTCGTTTCCCCGGCGCAGCTTGCTGAAGCAGATAAAAAGGCGGGCTTGCGCTGCGTTTCCGGCGTATTTTCTGCAACACGTCCAAGTTATCAATACGCACAATGCCTTGAGAGTTTTGCCCCCACTCAGGTTTCATAAAAACAGGGTAAACACTGGGGTTGTTATTACCAATATCCATAAACTGCACAAGTCGCCATTGTTTGGGAATACGCGCATCTATATCTAATTTAGAAAACAGATTACGTTGTTCATTAAAGTAATCTGCATTGAGCTGAAAATACTTCCAGGGCCCAACCGCAAACCTAATGCAGTATAAAATATATGAGGTAACCAGTGCGATTCGTGTCAACACCTTGTTATCCTCCTGTCTCTGGATTTTTTCCGGTCGACTGAGATCGGTAACCGCGTATATTGATGGCAAAAAGAGCTAAGCCCAAAAACACAATGGAAGTGGCGGCATAAAATAGACTGCCATGATCACTTTGTCCTTGGTGTATCACCTCGATACCAAGCGGCGTCACTAGATGAAAAAAGACGGCGCCACTCATCACAAAAAAAGCCAGTAAACCACCAGCGGCATGCATTAAAAACTGGCTAGGCAGATGCCGCAACAAGTTTACTTTTGTTAACAACCAGAATAACGCGGGTGACAATAAAATGATGCTCACAAGCAGCTCAAAAGAGCCCACGACATAAGATCCGTAATGACTAAACCAAGTGCCAATGCTCTCAGTCAGAACTCCTGTCATCCATTGCCCTATTATGCCAAAGATATGCTGTGTATCCGGATGTAAACTGAACTTATAAGGGAGTGAAAACAGAAAAACCTTACTTACCCACAATACAATCAGCCAGCTAACAATCTTAGTTTTACTCAATTTCATCATTATTTCTTATCCATTTTAGCCCAGTTTTCAATGGCTTTTTTAATAAAATAATCTTTATCTGCTAACCATTTATCTTGTGTTTCTTGATCGTAATTAAGGTACAGCTTATCCTGATAAATTGTCCAAAATGGTGCATTGCCCGCAGCCGTTTTATTGACAGCCATTGCCCATGCGCAATAACCACCATACTGTGGCGCAAAATAGTCTGGATTTTTTTTAAACTTATCGAGATTGTGCTGACTGCTGAAATACCAATCGGCGCCTTTATATTCAATAGTAAATTTTGCCGAGCCTTTAACCGGTTTTTGCTCGCTAAAATAGGCAACCGGATCAAAGCCTGAGATCGCTTTATGACTAAAATAGCCCGTATAAATTTGATCTGCCGCCAACACTGCATTGCAGCTAAAAATAGACATCAGTAACAATATTTTTATTGAAAGATTTGCGAATTTCATTTTAGCCCCTTATTGACTTCAACAAACAATTAGACCCAAGTAAACATAGAAATATTTCATCAATGCGTGTTTATTTTTGCATAAAAGGAAAATGCCCCCTGATTTATGACTGATATATTAATGTGTTGTGGCTAAAAATCAAAGATAAGATATGCTAAAGTTCAGTAAAGTACTGTCTTGCTGAGCAATATGATTATGCTTAATAAGGCAATTGGCCAATGTGAATCAGATGCAAGTATTCCGGTTTTTCTAGGCCATTATTTAGCCTCAAACGATCTATTTTTCAGTCAACAATAATTTCAAGCAATACTCGGCTGGATTAATTATTTTGCTTTAATAACCACCCCAGAGAAATATTTTCTCCGTTACCTCGGTCAAGTAGGTGGCGAAGACTTTTTTAAATAAATGGAGAAACAATGAAGCAGCTGCGTGACGCGACAGTAGAAGCACTACTACAAGTACAACAGTTAGTTGTAGCGAGTGGAGGAGAACGTTATAACCAACCTTCGCTGCATAGCGAATCGGGCATTGGCAAACATGTACGCCACATTTTAGACCACTTTTTGGCACTTCAGCAGGGCGTAGTCAATGGCAATATTGACTACAACAGCCGCCATCGCGACAGCGAGATTGAAAATGATGCCGAACTGGCTTTGCAGTTAATTAAGCAATTAATTGCATGGTTCAACCAACCTCATGCAGAATTAAAAGAGCGCGCAGTGAAAGTTGAGTCGGAAATCTCCTTAAAGCAGCAACAAAACATGTTGTTTGATAGCAGTTTAAGCCGCGAACTATGCTACCTGATTAACCATACCGTACATCATGTCGCCTATGCCAAATTAGTGGCAAAAGAGTTAAATATCTTGGTTGATGAGGTCATAGGCATAGCACCTGGTACAGCGACTTACCTGCGCCAGCAAGGTCATTAAGATGTGTACCCTAAGTGTGCTGCGTTTAAGTAATTTGCTGGTGATCACCATGAACCGCGACGAAGCCCGCTCGCGCCATGAAGCCGGCTTAAAACAACAGCAAAAAAATGGAGTTGAACTACTCTGTCCCATTGACGGACAAGCTGGAGGCACATGGTTTGGGGTTAATAATCATGGAGTGGTACTCGCCTTACTTAATCGCTATCAAGACCCTCAATCAGTTGGGGCGCCTACTCGTGGCAATATCATTCCGCAAGCCTTAGCCTATGGCGAAGTGCGCCTGGTTAAAAAACACCTGTCTGAGCAAAACTACCAATATTACAACCCTTTCGATTTACTGCTAATCTCAAGCGCTGAATGCTTACACTTAAGCTGGAATGGTCGGCATTTAAGTCTTCATAATGTCAGTCAAGCTGCGCTGCTGCTTAGCTCATCTGCGCTCAATACCGAAGCGGTGTTAGCTAAACGCCAAGCGCGCTTTCAGCAATGGTTAACGCAGTCTCCTGAGTTGTCGGCAACTGAGGTCCTGCACAAAATTCATCTGCAACATGATCTAGGCAACCGAGGTGACTCAGTATTAATGGACCGCAGTGATGCCCACAGTAAAAGTATCTGTCAGGTATTACTCGATGCTGATTGCTGCGAATTTAACTATTACCCGGAAGCCAGCCTGCAACAATGGCGAGGCCATATAACCGATGGCAAGTCCCCTTTCGTTAATCCTCAATTAAACAAGCAGCAACGACTTCTCGCGCTACAAAGCCCCACCTTGCTGAACGCGTATTCTTAACACCGACTGAGTTAATTATGCCCTGATCGGGCTAAAAGCGCCCTGCAGTGATTGTAAAAAGGGTCATATCTGATGACCGTTTATGTGAACGCATATACTTTAACTGATTGATTTTAAATTTAACGAAAACTAATTATCTTTGGAAGGAGACAATGAACATTGCCCGCGATCATAATTAGGCTCAACGTTTTGTTTGACGATATCGCGAAGCTTGTCTGCGCCGCCGATATAATGACCATCAATCCAGATCTGAGGAACTGTTATTGGCATTTTAGGACCTATATGAGGTTTTACTCTGGCAAGCATCTCATATAAACCGCGTGGACTACTGACCACATCGTGATAATCATAGGCGATACCGGCTTGTTCAAGATACCCTTTTGCACGTTTGCAATGAGGACAACTTTCTTTTCCAAAAAGGTGATTGCCTGTGATTTTTACTTGTTTTGCATAAACTTCAATGGCAGCTTGGGTGAGAAGCCCGCGGTTTAGCGCACTTCCCTGACTGATGACCTTACCTCCGACTATCACTATAGGTGCATGCCATCCACCTTTCAATAAAGGTTTCCACCATTCACTAAGCCACTCCCGACATTCTAATTCTACCAGAATGCCAGATAATTCTTTATCAATAGTATCGAGAATCACATCTTTGGTTAATGTGCATTCACCACAAGGAATTTTGACTTGAAAAGGCCCCCAAGAACCAGCCCAACGAAATAAATACACTTTTATCGGTTGTTGAGTCATATACTTTCCTTTTTTATGGGGTGAATAAATTCTGTATTCCACTTAGCCGGAAGCCGCGTGACGTCAACTACACCTTGTCATCATAAACCGGAATTCAACTGGCGATGGCATACCCATGTTGGATTATTTATTGCTGTCCCACATCACATTGCATTTTTCCTTGGCCGCAGCCCTGAGTAATTCGATCAAAGGCAAAGCCCGATGCGCCATACTAACGCCCGGTTCGTCGTTTTCGTCGCCCTCATCGTTGATCGGAGCTTCCGGCTCAGCTGACTGCTCGACGGCAGTCTCCAGACGCAGCAGCGCGGACTGAACATCTTCAGCATTAAGCGCACTGGGAACAGTACCGCTGTGTCCCATCATTTTAAGCAGCCGGACCGCCACTTCACCGAACATCGTTATGTCCGCGTAGGCAGGACAGGAAAAAGTTACCAGCATAATCACTTCCTTTCTATTGAGTAGTTCGCTTATTGGGATCGTTTCATCTCGCCAATAAATCAATTCGATTGCGCAGTGTTTCCACTTCCTCCAACAATGACACTGTTCGCCCTCACTTGCGAATAAGATACGGGCACCCTGAATCGAGTATAGGTAAAATAAACGCCTTTTACCCCAAAAATATTGATTACCCGACCCGTCTCTTTTATGAGTACGCAACTAAGCTGGTTACCGGGACTATTCCATAATAAGCCTCAATATTGGCAAACGCGCCATATTGTTAGAGGGTTAGATCACGCCAGGATCGGTCGGTTTTTATAAAAGATAGGCACTGCGGTTTGCTAGAACCGAGCTATCTTGTTGAAAAATATAAATAATTTACAGTCGGATAAAGAGAAAATAAATCAGGGAAATCGAAGTGATGTGTATCACAAAAAGATTGTGTCAGAGCTTGCGCTTATTTAAATGAGAATGTATATCAATTAATTTCACCAGTTTTGTGAACCGAAACGTTCGTAATGTCACCCTTCATGCTACTTTGTGCTTCGGTATAAGTATGTGTAAATTTTTAGAGAATAGTTGTATCGGGTATACGGCATACATGATTTTCTATCATTATATTAAGGATGAAAGATGAATATATTAAAATCTAAATCAACAAAGCTATTGGTCGCTTCTGTAATGTTAGCAGGACTAACGACAGCCTCTTTTGCTGCAGAGAGAGTCTACACTTGGAAGTTGGCAACAACTTGGGGACCAACACTCTCACCCTTTATTGATGCGCCACACGAGATGGCTAGATTGGTTGAAGAGATGTCTAATGGCCGATTAAAAATTAGAATAGATGCATCAAATAAGCATAAAGCAGCATTTGGTGTTTTTGATATGGTTAAAGCCGGGCAATATGATATGGCACACAGCGCATCATATTATTGGAAAGGTAAAGATATTAACACCTTACCTTTTACGACAATGCCTTTTGGTATGACCACACCTGAACAATACGCTTGGTTCTATGAAGGTGACGGAATGGAACTGATGCAAAAAGCCTATGCACCTCATAATATGTTGTCATTTCCTGGTGGAAACACGGGAAATCAGATGGGTGGATGGTTTAGAAAAGAAATTAAGACGCTTGATGATTTAGATGGTCTGAAGATGAGGGTCCCTGGATTCGCTGGTGAAGTGATGGCTAAACTGGGTGTTGCCGTGACAAACATTGCGCCGGGTGAATTATATACTTCATTAGAACGTGGTGTTCTTGATGCACTGGAATGGGTTGGACCTGGAATGGATATAAACATGGGCTTTCATAAAATAGCACCCTATTATTATACAGGTTGGCATGAGCCAGCGACAGAGCTACAGTTCTTAGTCAATGAGAGAGCGTACAATAAATTGCCAAAAGATTTACAAGTTATCTTGAAATCGGCGATGAAACTTAGCGCATATGACATGTATATTAAAAACTATTCAATGAGTGCTGATGCATGGTCTGAGATCGAGACTAAATATCCAGAGATTAAAATAAAAACTTTTCCAAAACCAGTTATGGATGCTATGAAAAAAGCGAATGATGAGTTAATAGTTGAAATGACTAAAGACAATCCATTATTAAAAGAGGTGCTGGATTCACAAGCTGCTTTCCAGAAAAAAGCGAGAGCATGGACTATTATGTCTGACTACAATTATTTAAAAGCAAACTTGGAATAATATAAGAGCAGCCCCCTTTATAAAAGGGGACTGCTCATTTTATAAATCGAATGAGTACACATTTTTAATAAATCGAATGAGCATAATAATATTATACTCATTCGATTTTTTACCGTACCCAAAGGATTTTATTTTGTTAAAACCTGACTCGATATTACAGTACCCCAAAGGAGTTTTATTTTGTTAAAACTTGAGAAACTATTTGATAAATTTGCAGATTTTATTGGAACCATCACCTCTATTGCCATGGTTTTAATGATTCTAAATGTATTTTATGATGTTATTACAAGGTACGTTTTTGACACAAGCAGTATTGGCATGCAGGAGATGGAATGGCATCTATTTTCAGTTATTATCTTGCTGGGAATGGCTTA
>JBLIEH010000052.1:0-9356 GCA_047632875.1 Psychromonas sp.
TAATTCGTCAATGATAATAACAAATTGGTCGTTGCCAAAACGCCCCAGAGTATCTTTTCCAGAAATACAGTCTTTCAGACGATTAGCAACTTCCTTTAAAACCTTATCACCCGCGTTGTGACCATGCTGATCATTAATCGTCTTAAAATTATCAATATCAATTAAAATAACCGCTACTGCGCTGTGCTGATATTTAGCACGTGTTATTATATCTTCCAAGCGGCTAAACAGGGAAATGCGATTACGTAATCCGGTTAAGGGATCCTGTTTTGATAAGAAGCTGATTTTTTTATCTGTTTCTTGAAAGTGCGTTAAATCCGTATAAGAATAGACCCGGTCAACGCTGTTTTCCTGTGCATGCAGGACTGTATAGACCTCTAACCAAGCGTAATAAACATTACCACTCTTATTGCGATAGGTGATATCTCCCTGCCAGGAACTGTCTGTTTCTAAAATCTGCTCAATATTTTTATAAGATATACCGTTATGGGAATCAGAAGCTAATAAATTAATTTCTTGCGCTAACAATTGATCTTTAGCATAGCCGAAAATAAAACAGGCATGATCATTGGCTGAAATAATGTAACCGTACCCGTCCGTAACCACCAGCGCTTCTTTACTGTTTTCGAATACAACATTGGCAATTTCAAAGCGCTTCTGCATTCTTCGCCGCTCAGTCATATTCCGTCCGACAGGCGCTATCCCTTGTACATTTCCTTGCTCGTCCTGCAGAGGTAATTTTTTTATGTCGATAAAATAACGTTCACCATTGTGCGCGGTATAATATCCCTTTCCGGTATAAGGTTTATTGTTTTTTATAACATATTGATTTTGATCTATAGCTACCTTTGTTTCTGCGAATGGAAGAAAGGTAAATACAGTTTTACCCTCTATATCCTTTTCCAAACCACCGACAAATTGTTCATATTTCTTATTACAGCCCAATAAAAGCCCTTCTAAGTCTCTAAAAAAGATAATATCCGAAGAAATGTCAGCTGTCGAACGCAGCATGACATGCTCTTTTTCTAATAAAGATTTTGAATTATTGAGCTCTGTGATATCAAAAACAAGACCGATTTGCATTTTACCATCAGGGCCTAATTCTTTATGAAAGAGAAGATCACGCTGTTCACCAGCCTTATCGGTCCATCTATGTTCATGCAAGGCAACTTGATGATCAATAAACATTTTTTTATCTATTTGGTGAATATCATCCTTTAAGGGGGAGCCGGATATATCTGTTATTTTTTTCCCTGTAACTTGATCAGGTGAGAGGCCGAACAGTTCTGAAAAATGGCGATTGCAGGCTAAATATTGCCCTTGTTTATTTTTAAAATAGACGGGAATACTGAGCGACTCTAAAACGACTTTAACCTCATCAATAAAAATATTTTCAAGGTCCAGGGATAACTCCGTCTTTTTGGGCTGCTTGTCTGCATTCAGGTAAGTAGTATTTAATAAGGGAAAGTCTGCTTTTATTTTATCTTTTAAATCTGAATTGAGGGGGGATTCTGAAATAAGGTAGCTAAAACTATTTTCCGATATAGTCGGGTAAAGTGGATCTCCACTCGCTAAATGAAAAACCTGATAGTTATCTGTTTTTTCACCTGCAGAAAATAAGTTAAGTAATGTATCAACAAGGGGAATATTATCCCCAAGATACAATACATTTCCAATAGAATTAGACAAAAAAAAAACCCTTACTTACAAAAAAATAATCACTATTAAATCAATAAGTGAAATGTAATGCAAGGAAAAAGGGAGAACCTAAGTTCTCCCGCTTTTTTGTTGTGCAGTAAAGCTAAATATTATGCAGTTAAGCTAATTGTTTGCGCACATTTCTAAACATCCGCATCCATGGGCTGTCTTCTTGCCACTCGTCCGGGTGCCAGGAGTTTGCCACGGTTCTAAAGACGCGCTCAGGATGAGGCATCATAATAGTCACTCGGCCGTCTTGTGAGGTTAATCCGCTAATACCCTTTGGCGAACCATTCGGGTTAGCAGGATATTGCTCAGTCTGCTTACCGTAGTTATCAATAAAGCGCAGGGCGACTGAGCCACTTGCTTCAATGGCATCTAAATGCGCTTGATCTCTCACTTCAACACGACCTTCACCATGAGAAACGGCAATCGGCATAGTTGAACCCGCCATATCATTTAAAAACAATGAGTTGCTTTTTTGCACTTCAACCAGGCTGAAGCGCGCTTCAAAACGTTCCGAGTTATTACGCACAAAACGCGGCCATAAATCAGAGCCCGGAATTAATTCGTTGAGGTTTGATAACATCTGGCAACCATTACAAACGCCTAACGAAAAGGAGTTATCACGTTCGAAAAATGTCTGGAATTGATCCCGCGCCTGGGCATTAAACAAAATTGATTTAGCCCAACCTTCACCCGCACCTAATACATCACCGTAAGAGAAACCACCACAAGCCACTAGACCTGCAAAGTCAGCAAGCTGCACATCACCCGATAAAATATCGCTCATATGCACATCTATTGCCGAGAAACCCGCGCGATTAAAAGCTGCAGCCATCTCCTGCTGTGAATTAACTCCCTGCTCGCGCAAGATAGCCATGCGCGGTAACACACCCGTGGCAATATAAGGAGCGGCAACATCTTCGTTGATATCAAAGGTTAAGTTCGCGCTTAAACCAGGATCCTTATCATCTAATTTTTGCTCAAACTCCTGCACTGCACATTCAGGGTTATCACGTAACGCCTGCATTTTAAGGGTAGTTTCTGCCCAAATTCCGCGGAACTCAGAACGTGGCGCGACTAACACGTCATTGCCATCACGCGTAAATTCAATTTGGTCAGTATTATTCAGCCCACCAATGACCATTGAATTGGTCGCCAAACCATGTCCCGCAAGCGTATTTAAAACCGCTTCTTTATCTTCAGCACTAACCTGAATAACCGCGCCCAGCTCTTCACTATAAAGCGCAGCAAAATCATCACTGCCAAGCTGATCCAATTTAACCGTCACACCGCAATGTCCGGCGAAGGCCATTTCTGTAATAGTGGAGAATAAACCACCATCACTGCGATCGTGATAAGCAAGCAGCTTACGCTCTGCCACTAAGGTTTGCAGTGCATTAAAAAAGCCTTTTAGCTGCGCCGGATTATCAACATCAGGCGTGCTATCACCAAGCTGCTTATAAACCTGCGCCAAAGATGAACCACCCAGGCGGTTTTTACCGTTACCTAAGTCAACCAGAATAAGGCAGCTATCCTCATGCTCAGTACGTAACTGCGGCGTGACCGTATGACGAATATCTTTAACCGCACCAAATGCCGTAATAATTAACGACAGCGGAGAGATAACTTCTTTATCCTGTTCACCTTCCTGCCAGCGAGTTTTCATCGACATTGAATCTTTACCCACCGGAATAGCCAATTCCAGCTCAGGACAAAGCTCTTCACCGATCGCTTTTACAGCGGCATATAACCCAGCATCTTCGCCGGGGTGACCCGTTGCAGACATCCAGTTAGCAGAAAGTTTAATACGTTTGAAATCACCGATATCAGAACAGGCGATATTGGTGATTGATTCCGCCACGGCTAAACGCGCGGAGGCGGCAAAGTTAAGCAGTGCAACGGGGGCACGTTCGCCAATGGCCATTGACTCACCAAAGTAAGTATCGTAACTGGCTGCGGTTACCGCACAGTCGGCTACCGGCACCTGCCAGGGCCCGACCATTTGATCGCGCGCGACTAAACCGGTCACACTGCGGTCGCCAATGGTGATTAAAAATGTTTTTTCGGCAATCGACGGTAAGCGCAGCAGACGTTCAGCTGCATCCTTGATGCTTGCACCCGATAAATCCAAGGCTTTACCCTGAGCGTTTTGCGTGACCGCTTCACGATGCATTTTAGGCGCTTTACCTAATAATACTTCAAGGGGCATATCGATGGGATTGTTATCAAATTCTGAATCATGCAGAGTCAACTGCATCTCTTCGGTCGCATCACCAATAATCGCATATTCAGCACGTTCACGCTGACAGATAGCTTCAAATACGGCGAGGTTTGCAGGTTTAACGGCCAGCACGTAACGTTCTTGAGATTCATTACACCAAATTTCGTGGGGCGCCATGCTTATTTCATCGTTAGCAATAGCACGTAAATTAAATTTACCACCACGGCCGGCATCATTGACCAATTCAGGCATGGCATTGGACAGACCACCCGCGCCAACATCATGTATAAATTGGATAGGATTGTCTTCACCCATCTGCCAGCAACGGTCGATAACTTCCTGACAACGACGTTCCATTTCTGGATTTTCGCGCTGCACGGAAGCAAAATCTAAGGCTTCAGAAGAAGAACCTGAATCCATTGAAGAAGCCGCACCGCCGCCTAAACCAATGTTCATTGCCGGGCCGCCTAAGACGATTAATTTAGCGCCGACCGGCACCTCTTTTTTCTCTACATGGCTGCGGCGGATATTACCCAGACCGCCGGCGAGCATAATAGGTTTGTGATAGCCTCGAATCTCTAAACCGTTATGGCTTTCTACCTGTTCTTCGTAGGTCCGGAAATAACCGAGAATATTAGGACGACCAAATTCGTTATTAAATGCAGCGCCGCCCAAGGGTGCTTCAAGCATAATATCTAAAGCTGAAACAATACGCGCCGGTTTTCCAAAATCCGTTTCCCAAGGTTGTTCAAATTCCGGGATACGCAAGTTAGAAACAGAGAAGCCCACCAAACCCGCTTTAGGTTTAGAGCCGATACCCGTTGCGCCTTCGTCACGAATTTCACCGCCGGATCCCGTCGCTGCGCCCGGAAAAGGGGAAATAGCCGTTGGATGGTTATGGGTTTCAACTTTCATCAGAATATCGATATCTTCATGGTGATAACCATATTCGCGCTCATCAACACTGGGGAAGAAACGCCCCGCTTTTTCTCCGGCCATTACCGCGGCATTATCTTTGTAGGCAGATAAGACAAAGTCAGGCATTTTTTCGTGGGTATTACGGATCATTTTAAACAGAGATTTAGGCTGTTTTACGCCATCAATAGTCCAATCTGCGTTAAATATTTTATGACGACAATGCTCAGAGTTTGCCTGTGCAAACATCATTAATTCAATATCGTTGGGATTACGGCCCAGTTTAATAAAATTTTCTACCAAGTAGTCAATTTCATCATCGGCCAGAGCCAGACCCAGGTTTTTGTTGGCAACTTCAAGGGCGCTACGACCGCCGCCCAATACATCAACACTGTTCATTTTAGCGGGAGAACCCTGGACAAAGAGCTTCTTAGCATCGTCAAAGGAAGTCAGTACGACTTCCATCATGCGATCGTGTAATAAAGAAGATATTGTTTTAACTTGCTCGACCGTGAGTGCCGAGGTCGTTTCAACGTAATAAGCAATACCGCGCTCTAATCGTGCCACCTTGGCGAGTCCGCAGTTGTGAGCGATATTGGTCGCTTTTGAAGACCAGGGTGAAATGGTGCCTGGACGAGGCGTAACAAACAATAACGTACCTACCGGCTCATGCTCTGCAATTTTAGGCCCGTAAGTTAATAGTTTTTGCAGTACAACTAACTCTTGGTCATTTAAAGTCTCAGTTAAATCTGCCGCATGCATATATTCCGCATAGATATCTTTTACAGGTAGATTTAATGCCTCACAGTTTTTTAATAACTGATTAACACGAAATGTCGATAAGGCAGGAGCCCCACGCAAAATTTCCATAGGTAATTTCTCTCATAAGATAGATAAATGAACTTGGGTTACGCCAATTACAACGAAAAAGTGTTACAGTTTAGGTCTTCTATTTATAATAGAGTCACCTTCACATCCAGACCTATTTGACATAATTGGTATTGAGTGCGCATTATATGCAAAAAGCATTTTATATTAAATAGAAACCCTCTATAGTCGTACTTAATTTATTTTTGACGATGTTATTTTCGCAATATTTCACTGGAAATCCAGACGATTCCACTCAACAAAAATTATATGGATCTAAAGATGCCTTTTACAAAATTCAAGCAGACAATAGCATGGCTCTGGGTTAGTTTTTTATTTTTGTTGCTAACCGCCTGCAACCCTTTTACACAGATCACCCACTTAGAAAAAATTCAAAAGCGTGGTGATATCATGATGGGCACTATTAACGGCTCCTTAACTTATAGTTTTGACGGCAGTGTTTACAGCGGTTTTGACTATGAACTGGGCAAACAACTCGCCGACGACCTAAAAGTTAAATTAACCATCAAAGAATACCCGACATTCGAAGCATTATTTCAGGCTTTAGATAATGACAAAGTGGATTTTCTCGGTGCGGGCCTGACATTAACGCCTAAAAGATCACAAAAATACCGCAGTTCTCCCCCCTATTATTTTGCATCTCAAAAATTAGTTTATCGCAAGGGCAGTTATCGTCCACGGAAAGTCGCTGACATCAACGCCCCGGTTTCTGTTCTTAAAGACAGTAACCATGAAGAAACACTGAAGAAGCTGTTAAGCGAGATGCATGAACTTGAAGTGAACATCTTAGAAAATTCAGATCAGGAGACTTTACTGCGAAAAGTCGCCGAAAAAGAGATTCCCTTTGCCATTGTTAACAGTTCAACACTCGCGCAAAAACAGCGTTATTATCCGGTATTAACGGAAGCCTTTACGATCTCTGAAAAGCAGCCTGTCGCGTGGTTATTAAAACGTCATCAAGATGCAACGCTGTACTCTGCGATCATTGAATTTATGGGTAACAGATACAACGACCAAAACATTGCCAAGCTTGAAGAAAAATATTTTGGTCATGTCCAGCACTTTGATTTTGTTGATACCAAGGTGTTTTTGCGGCGCAACAAAAGCACCCTGCCCAAATTTGAAAAATTATTTAAAAAACATGCCACATCGACGGTGGATTGGTTATTGCTCGCCGCGGTCAGTTATCAGGAATCGCATTGGAATCCAAAGGCTAAATCACCCACGGGTGTACGCGGCCTAATGATGTTAACCCTTGATACGGCAAATTATATCGGCATAAAAGACAGATTAGATCCCGCGCAAAGTATCAAGGGAGGCGCGGACTATCTAACCCGGCTCATTAAACGCCTGCCCAATAGCATTCCCGAGGATGAAAAAATCTGGTTTGCATTAGCCAGTTATAATCTTGGTTACGGGCATTTAATGGATGCCCGGCGGATCACCCAGATCAGAAAACAGAATCCCGACGCATGGTCCGATGTTAAAGAAAACTTGTCACTACTTCATGAAAAAAAATGGTATAGCAAAACCAAATACGGTTATGCGCGTGGTCGGGAAGCCCAACATTATGTCAACAATATCCGTCAATATCTAAAAACATTAACCTGGTTTATCGCCGAGAGAAGCAAACAGCAAGCTGAACAAAAAATCGTACTGGCAGCAAAAGCCAAGCTGGAGGCTGAACAAAAACTGGCAGCAAAAGCCAAACTGGAGACTGAACAAAAAAGCAGTCTGGCCGAAAAAGCCAAGCTGGAGGCTGAACAAAAAATCGAACTGGCAGCAAAAGCCAAGCTGGAGGCTGAACAAAAAAGCAGACTGGCAGAAAAAGCCAAGCTGGAGGCTGAACAAAAAATCGAACTGGCTGCAAAAGCCAATCAGGAGGCTGAACAAAAAAGCAGACTGGCAGCAAAAGCCAAGCTGGAGGCTGAACAAAAAATCGAACTATCAGCAAAAGCCAAGCTAGAGGCTGAACAAACAATCGAACTGGCAGCAAAAGCCAAGCTGGAGGCTGAACAAACAATCGAACTGGCCGCAAAAGCCAATCAGGAGGCTGAACAAAAAAGCCAACTGGCAGAAAAAGCCAAGGTGGAGGCTGAACAAAAAATCGAACTGGCAGAAAAAGCCAAGCTGGAGGCTGAACAAAAAATTGAACTGGCAGCGAAAGTAAAGCTGGAGACTGAACAAAAAATTGAACTGGCAGCAAAAGTAAAACAGGAAACTGAACAAAAAATTGAACTGGCAGCGAAAGTAAAGCTGGAGACTGAACAAAAAGTTGAACTGGCAGCGAAAGTAAAACTGGAGACTGAACAAAAACTGGCAAAGCCCAAAGAGGAGCAAACCGAAACTCCAAAAACAGCACCGGCAGAGGTTCCTGCTGTCAATGAATAATGGAAGTGGCTGGCCGAGAGTCTTAATAATATCCAATTATGATGCTATTGAAAAGTCAGAGCGGCAGTCCGGGGTAGCGCACCTCTATTTATAAATGGAGGTGTCTACTGGATTGGATCAACTAAGTATTTAAAATGCTTCTTATCTGTGTTATCAAACAGGTTTAATCTTTATTCAGGTTAATCATTTCTCAACCAGATATCTGCATTCACTTGCTCTTTATTTTTGCGTTTTTTCTTGCCACTTCCTTCAGGCTTTGCCATGGGTTTTTTCATGGTGTTATCGGCGGCTGAAGATGGATCACTTATCATTTCAACGGTTTCAAAACCCGCAACTTGCTCACGCTCAAGGCGAAGCTTGTTCTTCTTTTCGATAACGTTGAAATGATGAAAATCTTCATGATCGATAATCGATAATGCGAGGCCCACCTCACCGGCACGGCCGCTTCGTCCAATACGGTGCATGTAGTCCGATGGGCTTCTTGGTAAGTCAAAATTGATCACCACTGGCAGTTTTTCGATGTCCAGCCCCCGGGCAGCAATATCGGTTGCAATCAACACGTCAATCTCGCCTGCTTTAAACGCCTCAAGCACACGACTACGCGCGCCCTGACCTTTATCGCCATGAAACACTTCTGCGCTAATACCACGTTTAGAAAGCTTTTCAGCTAAATGATTACAGCTGTTTTTCGCATTGACGAAAATCAGCGCTTGTTGCCATTGTTCTTGCTTGATTAAATGCGCTAATAAGGCTGTTTTTTGCCCCTTATTAACGGTAAAAACACGCTGTACTAAGGTGCTGGCGTCGCTACTTTGCAATTGAATTTCAACCGGGTCGTTGAGCAACTCCTGGGTTAACGCCTGTACTTGCTCAGGAAAGGTCGCTGAAAATAATAAAATTTGCTTGCTCGATGGCAATAAAGCGAACAACGCAGATAGCTCCTCAGTAAAGCCTAAACTTAACATTCGATCGGCTTCATCCAGCACTAAGGTTTTAACCTTATCGAGCCTGATGGCATTAGTTGAAATCAAATCCAGTAATCGACCCGGCGTTGCAACCAAAATATCAGTGCCGCCGCGTAATGCGAGCATTTGAGTATTCGCAGATACTCCACCAAAAACTGCAACGGTTTTAATCGCGCCGTTAAAATGCGCGGCATAGGATTTAATGCTGTCAGCAACTTGCTTGGCAAGTTCACGGGTGGGCACCAAAATCAGTCCAGTAACATAGTTACCAT
>JBLIEH010000053.1:0-9326 GCA_047632875.1 Psychromonas sp.
TACGTCGCGTGTAAAACAAGCACAATATAATTATGTTTTTGCCAGTGAAGATTTAATACAAACATTCCGTAGCACGGAAGCTGAGATCAATAGTGGTTATAACAATGTCAACGCGTCGATCAGCTCTCTACGAGCTTACGAGCAAACAGTCCTCTCTTCACGCAGCGCCCTGGATGCAACAGAAGCGGGTTTTGAAGTGGGTACGCGTACTATCGTTGATGTGTTAGATGCAACGCGCGCCCTGTACGAATCTGAAAATCAATTAGCCAATGCGCGTTACGACTATATCCTCAACATGCTGCAGCTTAAATTGTCTGCCGGCACTTTATCGGAGCAAGATATTATCGATGTTTCTAACGGGTTAATTGCAGTCAATCCAACAGTCTCAGCAAAATCTTAACAGCAGCTAATTCCAAACTGAAACTTGCCTAATGCAAGCAGGTGAAGGTTAATAAATCGAATTTTAAGCAAAACGTTTAATTAAAAAGGGAAGCAATCTGCTTCCCTTTTTCTATGCATTTAGCCCACTTAGCGGTTTTTAATGAAAGTGCAGTTAGGTATTGTTACTGTTACGAATCGTTTTGATGATTTCAGAGGTTGAACAGCCCTCTTCAAACTGCAAAACACGCACTTCACCACCGTTAGCAATCACCTCTTTTCCTCCGGCAATTTCTTCAGGTTTATAATCTCCGCCTTTCACCAGCAGATCCGGTAAAATTTCAGCGATCAAACGTTGTGGTGTTTCTTCCGTAAATTCGATAACCCAGTCAACGGCGCCCAACCCGGCTAATACCGCCATACGGCGATCAACGGGATTGACCGGACGTCCTTGCCCTTTTAAGCTGCGTACTGATTGATCACTGTTAACCGCAACAATTAAACGGTTACCCTGCTCACGTGCTGTATTTAAATATGAAACATGACCCGCATGGAGAATATCAAAGCAGCCGTTAGTCATCACCACTTTCTCTCCGCGATGCTGAGCAAGTTTTACAGCCAGTTTAAGTTGCTCTTCTGAAAGTACGCCAAAACCGAGCTCCTGCTGACTATAAACGGCATTCGCCAATTCAATAGTATTAACCGTTGAAGTACCGATTTTACCGACCACAACGCCTGCTGCGGCATTGGCTAAAGCACAAGCCTGTTCAAATGAACTGCCCGCGGCCAATGACGAGGCTAAAACCGAAATAACAGTATCACCCGCACCGGTAACATCATAAACCTCCTGCGCCTGTGTTGGCAGATGGATCGGCTCTTGCCCCTCTCTTAACAACGTCATGCCATGCTCACTACGTGTCACTAATAAAGCTTCAAGATCAAATTCTTTAATCAATGCCAGACCACGTTCAACTAATTCTTTATCAGAATGACACTTGCCCACAACCGCTTCAAATTCAGTAAGGTTTGGCGTCAATAGGGTAGCACCACGATATTTTTCAAACTCCGAACCTTTGGGATCCACTAACACCAGTGAATTGAATTTTTTAGCTAGCTGAATCATTTTCTGTATATCGGCCAAAGAGCCTTTATTATAATCCGATAAAATGACCACACTTTGCTGGCGCGTTAGACTGCTGTGCATTTTTTCTAATATTTCAGTACTGTCTATGCCGTCAAATCCCTCTTCAAAATCCAGACGTAATAATTGCTGATGACGGCTTAATACTCTTAACTTAGTAATAGTCGGGAAATTAGGCACACTCACAAAATCTGTAGTTACATGCACGGATTTAAGCGTTTTCACCAGGATATTTGCCGCTTCATCAATACCAACCAGACCAATTAAATTCACCTTGCCACCCAGCGCTGCGACATTTAAGGCCACATTGGCTGCTCCCCCCGGACGTTCTTCGATCTGCTCAACTTTAACCACAGGCACTGGGGCTTCAGGGGATATTCTAACCGTTGGCCCATGCCAGTATCGATCTAACATGACATCGCCAACTACTAATACTTGCGCCTTGTCATAATCAGGTAATGTTATTTTCATGTTATCTCTTTATTTTTGGACAATTTGTTTAAATAAACCGATTAAGTTTATCATAATCTCCACAAAAGCATATTTACAAGAACCTTCATTTTTATAACGGTGATCAGAGCAACTAAAATGCGCTCTGCGACGCTAATTTATTACCGCCGTCGTTATATACTCAACGATAAATTAATTTTTGAAAGAGTGCTTATGTTAACTATGTTATGTGTTGATAGTGATCCACAACGCCTGGCTCAAATTATCGATGATCTTCAGCCCTTAACCGCAGGCTTAACATTATTACAAGCGAGCAGCTTATATCAGGCAGAGCGGTTGATCTCACAAAACAAGCACAATATAGCGTTAATACTTTGTGCGCAAACATTTGCGGGCGCGAATGCAATGTCAATCTTCAAGGGCTCACGATGCGCCGCGATGGGTAAAATTGTTTATTCGGCCACCCCTTGCGCCACACAACTCATTGATTGTATCAATCATGGCCATATAGATCATTTTTTAGCCTTACCTTATCAAGCGCCGGAACTGCTCACTATTATTCAACAGCAGGTCAGCCGTTATAAAAAAAACCATCAGCAGCACCCGCCATTCCCCAAAAACAGTATTGTTGATACAACCCGCTTATTAGATAAACCAGAATTGTCTAATCCTTCAGATTTCAAAGAAAAATTTCTTGATTATTCACTCTATTCAGACTCTGAACTATCCAATTTGGTGATTAAATCCCTGTATAAAGTATTAGAAACGGGTGATCAATATAAAATTAGCCGTCGTTACAGCGCCAATCACATACTCACTCGCGAAGGTGAAAAAAATTGTTTTCTGTGGTTTATTACCAAGGGAGAGGTCTTACTTAAAAAGCGCAATGCCCATGGAGAAATCCAAGATATAACCATCATGCAGGCGGGCACTATGGTCGGTGGTATGTCCTTTTTGACCGGAGAAGCCGCTTTTAGCACCGGAATTACCCTGGTTGCAACAGAAGTCTTAAAAGTTGATAACACTATTTTCTCACAAATCATGCAGTCAAACTCGGAACTGTTAGCCCCTTTCACTAATTTATTACTGCGTAATTTCAACCGCCGTTTACAACATAGCATATCAACAGAACTTGCCTTACAGGAAACCCTGCAGTCCTTAGACGTTGCTTACAAGCAACTTATCGAAAGTGAAAAAATGGTGGTATTAGGGCAATTGGTCACCGGCGTTGCCCATGAACTTAATAATCCCGTCGCAGCCATTTTACGTGGCTCAGATTCCTTAAAAGAGCTTATACTCACCCTGCTTTGTTATAATGATAACACCCCTTTTTCTCAACTTGCGCGGCAAACCCTGCAGCAAGGCTTGAGCTTAATACCTTTATCCACCTCTGAAATCCGCCAAAGAACTCAGCAACTGCAGCCCAAAATAAAGGACAAAAAGCTCGCCAAATATTTAGTCAAGATGAACTTAGACGGCAAGGACATCCCGCTGGAAAATAAGCATAATTTGCAGGAAAGTATTTTATTATTAGATAAATTCTATCAAGTAGGCAGTATTTTACGCAACAGTAATGCCTGCGCCTCACGCATTGCTGACTTGGTAAAAAGTTTAAAACATTATGCCGGTCAAGATAGTCCAGTATCTGAACTGATTGATATCCATGCAGGTTTGGAAGAGACTTTGATTATCTTTGAAAATAAATTAAAGAATTACAAGGTGATTAAAGAGTACCAACAATTACCTAAAATTGAGTGCCACCCAATCGAGTTAGAGCAGGTATGGACAAATATAATATCGAATGCGATAGATGCAACGGGTGACAGCGGGATAATAAAGATTTCAACAACTTACCTGCCCTACGAGGAAGCGCCCAGCATTCAGGTTATGTTCGAAGATAACGGGCCTGGGGTACCATCTGCTAATCTGGATAAAATATTTGAACTGAATTACACCACAAAAAGAGAAGGACACTTTGGTCTGGGGATTGGTTTAACGATTTGCTCGCAAATTATTAAGCAGCACCATGGCAGTATAGAAATTGAATCTCAGCCGGGTTTATTTACCCGTTTTATCATTACCTTGCCAGTATTTAACTCCAATATAGAAAGTGAACGTTTATCTTTATTACGTAGCTAACCCATAATTAATTTTCATCAATGCGACGAATAAAAAACAGCAAAATAAACAATATTAAAATCAGTAATAACTGTAATAAAGAAGACTCCCTTAACACCAAGATAGAGATCAAAAAACTACTCAGGACGACTAGATAGATCTGTAATTTACGCTTTTTATCAATTTTTTTATGTTTTTCCCAATCCTGCAAAGTTTCACCTATGTAGGGAGTCTTTAATAACTTTTGATGGAAATAAGGGGAGCTGCGGGCAAAACAGCCCAGTGCTAAAATAAAAAAAGGCGTAGTCGGTAGGAGGGGTAAAATAATACCCAACAATCCCAGTAAAATACTCAGGCCGCCGATAAAAATGATCAGATAACGATAAAGTTGTTTATGCATTTTAGGATTTTAAGTTAATTAATGGCAAAAAAAAGCCCGCAATCTGCGAGCTTTTTCAGCAAAAGCCAATCTAAACAGGCCTTGCTATTTAGCAATTTGACAAGAAATTACTTCTTCTTACCAAGCTTCTCTTTAATACGAGCAGCTTTACCAGTAAGTTCACGTAAGTAGTAAAGTTTAGCTTGGCGAACCACACCGCGACGTTTAACTTCAACGCTTCCTACAATTGGGCTGTGAGTTTGGAATACACGCTCAACACCTTCACCATTCGAGATTTTACGAACAGTAAATGCAGAGTGTAAACCACGGTTACGCTTAGCGATAACAACACCTTCAAATGCTTGAAGACGCTCTTTTTCACCTTCTTTTACACGAACACGTACAATAACAGTATCACCCTGTGAAAATTTAGGGATATCGGTACGCATTTGTTCTTTTTCAATTGCTTGTATAATATTGCTCATTTTAATACCTTTATTACCTAGTTAGCTGAAAACGTCGCTGGTCAGTCGGAGTCACTTTCCAGAGCAGCAAGCAATTTGGCTTGCTCGTCAGTCAGAGCTAGATTATTTAATAAATCGGGTCGTCTTTGTTTCGTGCGCTGCAGTGATTGTTTTAATCGCCAAAGACGAATTTTTTCATGATCACCACTCAATAAAACACTCGGCACTTGTTTTCCATCTAGCACCTCAGGCCGCGTAAAGTGCGGGCAATCAAGCAATCCATCCGCGAAGGAATCTTGCTCTGCTGATAGCACATGACCTAAGACGCCGGGTACAAAACGCACCACCGCATCAATTAGAACCATGGCTGGCAACTCACCACCACTTAACACATAATCGCCGACTGACCATTCCTGGTCAACCAGGCTTTCAATGACACGCTCATCTACACCCTCATAACGCCCCGCCACTAATATCAAAGCATCAGAGCCTGATAATAACTGCGCGCCACAATGATCTAAACGTTTGCCTTGAGGGGAAAGGTAAATAACCTTAGCCTCGTGTCCTGCCTCGCGGGCGGCCTGTTTCGCAGTTAAAATGGCATCCCGTAAAGGTTGCACCATCATTAACATGCCAGGTCCGCCACCATAGGGACGGTCATCGACCGTTCTATGCTTATCCAAGGTGAAATCACGAGGATTCCAACATTGAATAGAAAGCAGCTTATTTTTAATCGCTCGACCTGTTACCCCATTGTCGCTAATGGCCCGGAACATCTCCGGGAAGAGGCTTACAACCCCTATCCACATCACTTTTCTCCTAGGGTATTCAGAAATCAGGTTCCCAATTAACTTGAATTAATTTGCCCGTAATATCCACATGGGAGACTACTTGCTTGTCGATAAACGGAATTAACCGCTCTTTTTGTCCAAAAGCATCGTTCGAGTTGGCTTTTACAACAAGCACATCATTTGAGCCTGTTTCCATCATTTCGGTGACAACACCGAGATCGTAACCACTGTCAGTTTTAACCTGACACCCGACTAAATCACGCCAATAGAAATCTTCTTCCAATTTAGGAAGCTTATCTGAGTCAACGAGCAGCTCCAAACCGACTAAGGCTTGTGTATCTTCTCTAACATCAAATCCTACTATTTTTGCAACAAAACCATTACCGTGACGTTTCCAATCAGCTAGATTAACTTCCTGGAGTTGCCCTTTTGACTTCATTAACAACGGCTTATATTCAAAAATGCTTTCAGCGTCATCGGTGTAGGAGTGGACTTTCAACCAGCCTTTGATACCGTAAACCGCACCAAACTTACCGATTACAATTGGTTCTGCTTTTTCGCTCACCGAACTCCCCTCACCTAACTGCAATTTAAGCAGCTACTGCGTTATCTTTTACCAGTTTAGCAACACGATCACTCAGCTGTGCGCCAAGACCAACCCAATGGTTGATGCGATCTGTATCTAAACGTAATTTTTCTGCTTGACCTTGTGCTGTAGGGTTAAAAAAGCCTACTTTTTCAAGGAAACAACCGTCACGCGGGCTACGGCTATCAGTTACTACCACTTGGTAGAATGGGCGTTTTTTAGCGCCACCACGAGCTAAACGAATAGTTACCATATCGTCCTCTATTTAATTATTAAACGTCATCAGTCAGAATATTCTGACCACCTGCTTTTGTAGAAAGCTGCAAAATTATACTCTTATCAGGCAAAAGAACAATATAAATCACACTTTCACCGCAGTTAAGCGACTAGAATCACAATCTGGCAGATCAAAAAAGCCCAAGGAGACCGTAAATACAATCAACTTGAGCTTATTGAGTAGACTATAAAAAAAGATTAAAGCGCTGATTTTTTTCTAAAATCATCTCCGCCCGGGAGGTGCACCAGCGCCAGGCGGTAACATGCCCTGCATACTGCTCATCATTTTGCGCATTCCGCCTTTACCGGACATCTTTTTCATCATTTTCTGCATTTGCATGAATTGTTTTAATAATCTATTCACATCTTGGATTTGTGTACCAGAGCCTGCTGCGATCCGGCGTTTACGCCCACCTTTGATTATCTCTGGTTTGCTGCGCTCTTTTTTGGTCATCGAATTAATGATCACTTCCATCTGATCGGTACTTTTATCATTAACTTGATTTTTAACACCACTAGGTAGTTTCCCCATGCCCGGCAATTTATCCATCATGCCCGTCATGCCGCCCATACTTTTCATCTGTATTAACTGCTCACGAAAGTCTTCTAAATCAAAACCCTTACCGGCTTTAACTTTACGCGCTAATTTTTCCGCTTTTTCTTTATCTACCTTGGTTTCAAGTTCTTCGATTAATGAAAGAACATCCCCCATTCCTAAAATTCGTGAGGCAATTCGCTCCGGATGAAAAGCCTCTAATGCATCCACTTTTTCGCCCATACCGATAAATTTAATCGGTTTTCCCGTAATATGACGGATAGAAAGTGCTGCACCACCGCGTGCATCACCATCGGCTTTAGTTAATATAATCCCCGTCAAGGGTAATGTTTCATTGAAAGATTTAGCGGTATTGGCTGCATCTTGACCGGTCATCGCATCAACAACAAAAAGTGTTTCAATCGGTTTAATGGCATGATGAAGATCTTTAATTTCATCCATCATTTCGCCATCGACATGCAAACGACCGGCAGTATCGACAATCACAACATCAATAAATTTCTTTTTAGCGTAAGCGATCGCTGCATTGGCAATATCAATCGGTTTTTGCGTAATATCACTGGGGAAGAATTCAACACCCACTTCAGCGGCAAGTGTTTCAAGCTGTTTGATTGCAGCAGGACGATAAATATCGGCACTGACTACTAGCACACTTTTTTTATCGCGGGTTTTTAATAATCGGCCAAGTTTAGCAACAGAGGTTGTTTTACCCGCCCCCTGCAAGCCTGCCATCAATAAAATAGCGGGGGGTTGAGTGGCAAGATTTAATGATTCGTTAACTTCCCCCATGGCCAATTCAAGCTCATTTTGAACAATTTTAATAAAGGCTTGACCGGGGCTTAAACTTTTAGCAACTTCTTGACCCACAGAGCGTGTCTTTATCGCTTCTATAAAATCACGCACAACAGGTAAGGCAACATCGGCTTCGAGTAAAGCCATGCGCACTTCACGCAGGGTATCTTTAATATTATCTTCGGTTAAGCGTCCTTTGCCACTGATGTTTTTCAGGGTTTTCGACAGTCGTTCGGTTAAATTCTCAAACATACTCAGCTCTCGTTGCTAAAAATAAAATTTATTATACGCACTTATCAATACCCATACTACCTGAATATGCAGATTCACGGTGACCGGCAGCTGCAATTAGAATCGCCAAAGAGTTCCTCGCCCTGCTTATTAGGATATTAAATCCATAACGTCTGATTTCAATAGCCTATCGCAAGTCACCTGCCGCAAAATAGGGGAGATAGTTTGTAAATAGCAGTGATTTAATCTATTAGATCCGCCAACTGCGGATCATTCCCCTCACCCGAACACTGTGTCATAATATTTAGGGTGACTTCCACCTCTTCAAGCAATTAATAAAGAAGAGATTTTCACTACTTTAAGCGCAATGCTGAGCGTATAATAACCGCAATATAAATAACAAGAGTGGGTTGATATGGATTACTGGGCATTTATTGTCGCTACTTTTTATCTCATCAGTGGTGGCTTAGCGGTCAATATATTATTTAATCGGGCAAAACCTTTTCATAAGTGGCTGATTGGATCAACAATCATCGCGCTTTCTACTCACGCAATTTGGTTATATCAAAATATATTCTTAATCAACGGCCAAAACCTGCCGATCTTAAATGTTGTGTCTTTGATTGGATTTTTTATCGCATTAATGTCAGCGTTAATGAGTAACCGCCTTAACACTGGCGTTTTGTTACCGGTAATATATGGCTTTAATATCATTAACTTTATTGCCGTTGCGCATTTGCCAAGCCATTTCATTACCCATTTAGAAATACATCCGGCCATCGGATCGCATATTATTTTTGCGCTATTAGCCTATTCTGTTCTCAGTATTGCCAGCCTTTTCGCGTTACAACTTGCCTACATTAATTATCGATTAAGAAATCATAAACGGCCCTTAACCAAGATCAACATGCCGCCTTTAATGACCCTCGAAAAAAGCTTATTTCAGTTTGTTTTTATCGGCTTTATTTTATTAAGTTGTACCCTGTTAACCGGATTTATTTTCTTGGATGACATGTTTGCGCAGGGCAATGCACATAAAGCTATCCTGTCGATAATCGCATGGATAGTTTACGCGACTTTATTATGGGGGCATTATACAAAAGGCTGGCGGGGACAATTGATTGTTTATATCACTATCATTGCCTCATCTTTATTAACCCTCGC
>JBLIEH010000054.1:0-9290 GCA_047632875.1 Psychromonas sp.
ACAGCAGTAGAATAAAGACCACATCAATAAGCGGTGTCAGGCTAATCGCTTGTTTGCGTTTTGGCAGGCTAAGATCAAGCAGCATCTTGCATCTCTTCATGCTGCTTGACGCTTAACATGTCTGCGGGTTGCTGCGTAAAGACCCGGGTAACATGACTGTTCATACTGGAGCTTATCCGCTCAACTTTTCTATCCAGCCAGTTATAAGCCGCAACGACGGGAATAGCGACCGCTAGACCCACCGCAGTGGTGAGCAGCGCTTGCCAGATCCCGCCCGATAAAATGGAAGGATCGACCTGATTACCCGCGGCTTCCATTTTCTGGAACGCACTTATCATGCCCAGTACAGTGCCCATCAACCCCAGCAAAGGGCTGAGATTAGCAATCACCTCAAGTGGCCTAAGCAGCATCCGAAACTGGTTAATTTTATCCGTCGCCTGGCAACTTAACTCCTGCTTTAACAGGGTTAATGACTGCTGCTCGAGAATGCCTGCCATAGCATTGTTTACCAGTTGGGAGACCGGACGGTTAGCCTTTAAGCTGTCTTGTGCTTTGCTGAACTGCCCCTGCTTCCAATAATTAATCGCCTGTTCGACATCCTGGGTATTTTCAGCCTGCAAGGGGAAAAACTGCCATAACTTAATCAGAATGATGCTTAAGGCCAGCATAGAAAATAGACATAGGATCCACACAATTGGCCCGCCAATTTCAAGTAGATTGAGCAGCGGATCAAACGCATCAAAAAACACGCTGCTATCAACATCGCTAAGCGGCGCTAAGTCAGTTACCTTGCTGTCCGCAAGCGAAGTTGGTGAGGCAATGACTTGCGTTGCTGATTCGTTGGCGGAGACTAATGCAGCCGTTGCACTGTCCGTTGTAGTCATCACTTGAGCAACAGGATCATGAATTGACTGCGCACTGCTTAGCTGTTGTTCCACTCCCATTTGTGAGTCAGAAGCATTCTGAATAGCCGCATTATCAGCACTTCTCCCTGAAAAAATTTGTGTTGATTCACTCGATGATATAACTGCGCTAGACAAAATTTAACCTCCATAACTAAAAAGATGTAAACGAGAATGTTTATATCTATCAATGTGCTACGCCAGAAAAACCCATTCAGTAACAGAACAATCCTTCTGGTCAATGCCGTGATAGAAAATGACATAGATGATAATGCATATCATTCGCAAATACAAGTTATTATCATTTCAGTTTTAATGACAATTAGTAAACAGATCTAGCTAGCGGCTTTAGTTTGGTCTGTGAAAATATGAAAGTTTAATATTCATGTGGTTAAAAATTATTTAGGCAGATTTAGCTTGTAAACAACTTTTTCAAAATAGCTTATTGAGGAAGGTGACTTTATAGCTTGGTCGGGAGGTTTTCGACAAGCAGATAACAACTATAATTGTTACTAGAATATTGACTCAGTCTGCTAATGAGACAAATACTTAGCTAAAAAAAGCGCTTGAATGCCTCAAGTAAATATAAAATATAGCCTAAACAAAATTGCAAAGCTGGCGCATAAAATGAATATTGAATAAATTGGGATTTTTGTTCACACTAACCGGTAATAATACTTTCAAGGATCTGTCTATGAATTATCTTAATTCCGTTAACAATCAGTACGGTGGCACTTATGTCTCACCAAAAGATCTGCCTGACAGCAGCGATGCTTTCGTATCACAGCTCAATGAGTCACTAAAAATTTGGCTGAGTCACGAGATTAAGGTGGTGTGGATTAAGATTCCCAATGCGCGTGCGACGTTATTGCCGCTGTTATATCAGGCTGGTTTTATGAATCATCATTGCGGTGCGGATTTCATGATGCTGACTTTAAGGTTAACAGACGGAGCGGTTATTCCGCCTTTCGCCAAACACACTATTGGCGTAGGAGGACTGGTTATTAATGAGCATAACGAGCTACTCACTATCAGAGAAAAAGACCACATTAAAACTCACCCTCACAACTGGAAGTTTCCCGGGGGAATGTTAGATCCTTATGAGCATATCGAACATGGCGTTATACGAGAAGTGCTTGAGGAAACCAATATTCAAACCGAGTTCCATAGTTTTATCGGCTTTAGACACCACCACCAGGGGCAGTTCAGCACATCCAACATCTATGCGGTGTGTCGTCTCAAGCCGTTAACATCGGAAATTACCATTCAGGAAAGCGAAATATTTGATGCAAAATGGTTCCCGATTGAGGATTATTTGGCTGACGCGAGGATCGGAAAATACAACCATCAGATTTTACAAAGCGCGCTGCAACACTCTGGACTAAAAAGCATTAATTTGCCTGGTTATATGTCATCGGATCAAGATTACGAAGTGTTTATGAAACAATAGTGACATGGTGAAGACTTTTATGACTGTTTAAGCTCGCGACTGCGGATGTCTGCAGCGCGAATTAATATTATTAGCAGCTTAAAAATTGATTGATGCATATTTTCAGCGCTTTCTACCCAAGCGACTTATGGCAGATACTCTGTATGGAAAAGAAAATACCTGCCGTCATTAAGATAGCTCGCTATATTTAAAGAAGGTATTTACACCCTTATCGCCTGCTTAACTGCGCGTTTATCTTTGAGGTGATTAGAGAACTTTACTTAAAAATTGTTGTGTTCTCTCTCTCTGAGGATTATCCAAAACGTCTTGAGGTGGTCCCATCTCTTCAATCAATCCTTCATGAAAAAATGCAACTTTATCAGAGACTTCTTTCGCAAAAGATATCTCATGAGTAACACAAATCATGGTCATACCATCATCACGAAGCAACCTTAAGGTATCCAACACTTCACCAACGAGTTCCGGGTCAAGTGCCGAGGTCACCTCATCAAATAACATATAAGCAGGCTTCATTGCTAATGCTCGAGCGATGGCGAGTCGTTGCTGTTGTCCCCCGGACATTCTGGTAGGATAGACATCAAGTTTGTCACCAAGACCAACGTGAATTAGCTCTTTTCTAGCAATTTCTTCTGCTTCTTTTTTTGTAAAACCTTTTACAATCCGCGGAGCAAGCGCGGCATTTTCTAATACGGTTAAATGAGGAAAAGAATTCCACTGTTGAAATACCATCCCTAAATTCTGTCTTAATTTATTTTTATCTGTTTTTTTGTTATGAACATCTACGTCATCAACGATAATCTTGCCACTGTTTATCTTCTCAATGGCATTAATACAATACAAAAGTGTGGATTTTCCACTACCGCTGGCACCGATGATACTAACAACTTCACCGCTGTTTACGTTAAAATCTATCCCTTTTAAAACTTCCAAATCTCCGAAAGATTTATGCACGCCTTTAATTTCTATCATATTGCCATTTTCCTTTCTACATGTTTACCATAACGCGACAAGGGGTAGGAGATCATAAAATAAAACAATCCTATTCCTATCAGTATCATAAGTGGTTCTTGTGTCCTTGAGATCAACTGCTCTCCGGTTCGGAGTAATTCCATATATCCAATCACTGAAACAAGTGCCGAGTCTTTTATAACACTAAGCGCGACGCCAAGCCAAGATGGGAAAACGGCTCTCATTCCTATCGGTATCCTGATGTGTATTACTGTTTGCAGGTAAGTCATACCCAGCGATCTCGACGCTGTTCTCATGGAAGTTGGAACACTATCAAATCCACTTCTAAAAACTTCACTCATAAATGCCATGGTATAAAGAGACAATATAATTGAGCCCGCAATAAAAGGGGATAGTGGGTGTCCCATAGCACCAACATAAGTACTAAAAAGTATAAGTTGAATAATAAGTGGTACAGATCTTAGAATATCTAAAAATCCGCCTAAGACCAGATTGACAGATTTATTAGATTCTGCTCTCAAAAATCCGATTAACAGCCCTAATATAGTTCCAATAACTATCGCAACGACAGATATATAAACGGTATTCAAAATCCCGGTTACGATAAAGCCTGTATCATTCCAGGATAAAGGAGTAAATAAGTTCATTATGAAAGCTCCCCTTTAAAAACTTTTTTTGCAATCAAGCTTGATGCCAACAGCACCAATTTTGTTATTACAAAGTACATGACTGCTGCGACGATAAAAAACTCTAATGTTCTAAATGATGTCGATTGAAGTCTCTGCGTCTCACCTGAGAGCTCATTCATCCCCACCAGTATGCCAAGAGAGCTCATTAATATTGACCAAACAAATTGATTTGTCATTGGATGATAAATTCGTCTAAACATTTGTGGCAATATCACATAGCGATAAACTTTTAAGCTGTTCATTCCTAGCGATTTTGCCGCACTATATTGAGTCGTTGGGATTGACTGAAAACCACCCCTAAATGTTTCTGCCAAGTATCCTGCATTTATAAATACTAATGCAGAAAAAACCGAAAAATAGGGACTAAGATGGATACCATATGCACCTAAGCCAAAGTACGCCATATAGATAAGAAAAAGTGCCGGTAAATTTCTTGCTGTTTCTATCCAAACATTTGCAATATTATAAAAAATTTTTGAATGTGACATCTTCCCTAAAGCTAATAATACCGCAATAACTATGCCTACAAGCATCGATAAAACAGATACATGTATCGTTGTAAACGCCCCACTTAAAAGCTGCGGGAATGCATCAAATACAACATTCCAATGAAATTCATAATTGTCCATATATCCTCTTTATAAGCTTCTTTGATGAGCCTTAAATAGTCAAATATCTCCGGAAAAGTCGGAGGATTGATTTTATAAACCGCTCAAAGCGGATTAATTCTGCGGTCTTGTTACTCTTGGTACGGCATTTTACCCTTTATATATCCAATCATTTGAGCTGCTGAATATTTGCGAGGGATTGAAAAATATGAACATCATCACTAACCAAATAACCTCCTTCAATCTTTATAGAGACTCTTTTTCAATATCCAAATTTTATGATATTTACAATCCAAAACCCTAAGCTTTAAACTTTGTTATTCTTTTTTAGTGTTTTCTCATTTTATAACTTTAGGCGGAACAGAAATCCAGGGGGGTTAAATGTTGAAAACCTCCAGCAAAGCTGGAGGTTGTAGACCTCAACAAAAAACTTATTTATTGTCTCTTAATGATTGAACCATATTAGCCGCTACGGGAGTTCCAAAATGTTTTAGATGTAACTCATTTAATCTGCCATCTCTAATTTGATGAATCAAAAATAGATTTAGATAATCTTTCCAGGCAAGCTCATTTCTTTTTACAATAAGACCGACTACATCATCATAGTTTGGAACGTAGGGTCCTGCTACGAAATCGTCAAACTGACCTGAAGTCAATTTTGTTGCTATATTTGTATTGGTAGAGATAAGCGCATCTATTTTACCTTGATGTAATCCTAAAAATGCATCGTTTTCTGATTTGAAAGAAGTATAGTTATCTCTTCCCCAACCTTTGTCATCCGCATATGCAAAGTACTCTTTTTCATATGTAGTACCAAGCGCTGCACCAACCTTTACATTTTTAAGGTCGTCAAAAGATGCCATTTTCACACCTTTCTTAGATAAAACCTGAAACTTGAAAACAAAATAGGGATAGGTAAAGCCAACAGATTTTGCACGCGCTAATGTGTCTGAAGTAGATCCAATAACAACATCTGTTTTAGCAGAAATCAATGAAGGGATTCGATCGCCCCAGGTAAGATTTATTACGTTTGATTTTACACCTAAAACTTTTGCTAAATCGTTACAATAATCAACATCAAAACCCGCTGGTTTATTGTCTTTATCTGTATAGCCCATGGGTGGGAAATCAAGCACAACGCCACAATTTAAAGTTCCACTGTTTATAACGTCATCAAGCTTATCTGCATTAGCGGCAGAAAAAGCACCTATTGCCGCCATTGAAGCAACTACCAACGAAATTTTCTTTACTAACTTCATACTTTTCTCCTTGAATGTTTTTATAATAAATCTGCTTTATCTTAGAGGGTCTACTACATAGCACCCGACACTACGCTTCAGCATCTTACGTTTTAATAACACCTCCCTATTTATAAGCCAATGTTAATGTTAATGTTTATAGGTTAATGTTAATGTTTTTAACATTCCCAATACAGTACCAAAATTTAAAGTAACTACTCAGCACCTTGATCACATTTTCAATAGTTTATTAAAGAGTAAAAAAGATCGACTTGCTTGATCTAACATCATCGTTACCCTAACTACTTTCCTTTAATTAGTATCTCTGCTGAGTCAGGTCTTGATACTACTAGCTTAACAACGCATATTTTGTGCCAAGGTGATGAAAATACTTTTATTTTAATTAAACTTACTTAAGCAATTGTTTTAATGAATATTTTAAATTAAAAGGAGTAAATTCTGGAGGAACAATAAAGGGATAAAAATCAAGCTCAAGCTGTATGCTGCACCACAATAAAGCACATATGCCCCAAAGTACCTCATTGGTAAAAAACTTCCAAGCTCATTTATTCCCGTGCAAGCAGTGCAGTGGCCAAGCTAATTTAATCAATTTCTTTTAGTTTCCAGGTCGCATGGAGGCAAAGCGAGATAGCTTTCCAAGTTGTGAAGTGGCATAAAAACGCCTTAGCTTTTTTGATAGGGTTATATAACATGACTTGTTTTACTTAACCACAACACAAAAAAAAACCAAAAACAGGTATTACAAAGGAGAATAGCAAATTCTAGTAAGGTTTCGCGGTGATCGGGCCGCGAGCAAATGAAACAAGCTGCTCAAATCAACCTTGACTGGGCCTTTATTATTCTTATACTCCTTATTCTTCCTACAGAATTCTCTTAACCCCTTCTGTACACCGCTCTGTTGATTAGGAATAATCTGAAATAATGAAGAACGAAAAACGTGCATTGGTGTTAGGACTTTCAGCAGTACTGCTCTGGTCAACCGTAGCGGTCGCCTTTAAGCTGACACTTCAGGAGTTTACTCCGATTCAAATGTTGACCGTAGCGAGCTTTGTTTCCGCTATTGCGTTAACGGCTATCTGCTATCTGCAGGGTAAGCTCAATCAACTGCGCGTCACTTTTTTTTCTAATCCACTTAACTATTTGATTTTGGGACTGATAAACCCATTCGCCTATTACCTGATTCTTTTTAAAGCTTATGACTTACTTCCGGCATCGCAGGCTCAGCCTCTCAACTACAGCTGGGCAATTACGCTGACCTTAATGGCGGCACTGTTTTTAGGGCAAAAAATTCGTCTGCAGGACTGGATTGCCTGTGCGCTGGGATACGCTGGCGTAGTTGTTATAGCGACAAAGGGGGATCTATTAGCTTTAGAATTTGACAGCCCCCTGGGTGTTATTCTGGCACTTCTTTCAACGCTTATTTGGGCGGGATATTGGATATTAAACGCAAAAAACAAAGCCGATCCTGTGGTCGGAGTGCTTCTGGGATTCTTAGTTGCTTTACCTTTTGCTGTTGCGCTGTCTATTTATGAAGGCGCTAACTGGGAGCAAAGTTTTCAAGGGTGGCTGGCGGTCAGTTACGTTGGCTTATTTGAGATGGGGATAACTTTTATACTGTGGTTATCTGCGCTTAAGGCGACTGACAATACAGGGCGGATCAGCACCTTGATTTTCATATCACCCTTCATTTCGCTGCTGCTGCTTGCTTATATCATTGGAGAAACTATTCCGCCCTCAACCCTCATTGGCCTGGCTATGATTGTAAGCGGACTGATATTCCAGCAGGTAATGAAAACATCTAACAATGACGCTGAAACTTACAAGCAGTGAGGTGGCACAATCAAAGTCATTGTCAGTATTGACAACCCGGCAATATGAACCGCCGAGCCTTGACCTAGGCTCCCAAGCCGCCACGCCATCCGGTGCTGGCAGCTTGGTAGATACCTGAAAATGCAGAGTCTGTCACCCTCAATTGATGATTAATGCTGACACGCCACGCAAAAAATTAAACATCAGCTGCTCAACAGCTTAAGCAATTATAATTGATGAGCCAAGGCACTGGCTTGTTCAATAAAGCTACTGTAAGCTATTGAAAAATCAATTAACGTAATAAAAACATGATATTAGATTCGTTCATTCTATTTTTTGCCGGTCTACTTGGTGGCATTCTCAATTCAATAGCAGGCGGAGGGAGTTTTATCACCTTTCCGGCTCTCTTGTTTGCAGGCGTTCCGCCTATTGCTGCAAATGCAACCAATACCTTTGCCTCTTGTGCAGGTTATTTAAGTGGTGCTTATGCCTTTCGTAAAGACATAGCGACGGATAAAAACAGCCTGAAAAAAATCCTTATTCCAAGTTTAATCGGAGGTTTACTCGGGGCCTTATTATTACTCAACACGCCTGAAAGTGTCTTCACAGAAGCTATTCCATGGCTTTTACTGTTTGCAACGCTGCTGTTTATTTTTGGAGCTAAGCTAAACCAAATGCTAGTGAAAATTGGCGGAAAACACAAACATGCAAATCTGATTGGTTCAATTCTGCTGGCGCTGTTGTTACTTATTATTTGTATTTATGGTGGCTTTTTTAATGCGGGGCTCGGCATTGTCTCTTTGAGTTATTTGGTGCTCGCACGTTATCAAGACATTAATCTTATGAACGGGATCAAGCTGTTAATTTCTTCGATTGTTTCTCTTATCGCCATTGTTATTTTTATCGCCAACGACACGATAGATTGGTATTCAGGCTTCTTCGTATTACTGGGCACTCTCTCAGGCGGGTACTTTGCGGCAAAACTGTCAAGAACACTCTCTCAGGCTCATATTAAAATGTTTGTCATTTTTGCCAGCTTATTTATTACCGTCTATTTTTTCTATGATACCTATGCTGCCTAACTGATAGATAACACAGGAATGCTCACTTTCCCCGGCAGTGGAGATGAAATTTCGTCAGGTAGATTGAGACTAACAAGTTGAATTATCAAATCGAACTGCATATTAATGTGTTGGGCAGCGCTGTTAAGCGAGCAATAATGCCAAGCGGATTTCTTCTTTCAAGTCACTACTGAGGTTTCTTCAGTAGAATCACATCATTTCCAATGAATTCCAGTTCAAGCTTGTCACGCTCTGCCAGATAGCGAAAAGTCGCCCGGCTAAAAAAGCATACATGAGTAGGGTCATATTTATAGTGCCAGCAGGCAAATGCTTCAAGGTCTGTAACCTGTTTAGTCATTATTCCTATCCAACCACCCGGCTTGACTAAACTTAACCATTGCGACCATATTTTTTTAGGATCACAGAGGTGTTCAATCACCTCTGTCGCGGTCAAAAAATCATAGGTTTTATCCAGCACATCTTTATCAGGCTGATAGTAAATATCGTATAACGCAACTTGGTGTCCAGCTTCGCGTAGCATAT
>JBLIEH010000055.1:0-9246 GCA_047632875.1 Psychromonas sp.
CTTGGACAGGTAGATATTGTGGCCACCTACAACGGCCAGAAATTTCACGGTTTAGGCTTATCAACGGATATCATAGAATCATCCACCAAAGCCATGGTCCATGTGATGAATCACATCCACCTGGCAAAAGCCGTTGCCGTCGAGAAAAAACAGCTTATTCATACTGATCAGGTTTAAACTAACCTTGCAGTTAAATTGCTAATTCACAAGGTAGCCGACAGGTTGCCTTTTTTTATTTCTATGAGTAATAACAGCATGAAAATTATCGTAATACCGGTCACCCCTTATCAGCAGAACTGCAGTCTGATCATTTGTGAGGAAACAAAAATTGCAGCCATCATTGATCCCGGTGGCGATTCATCGCATATTTTAAATATAGTTGAAAAACAAGGCGTTAAAGTTGATAAAATTATATTAACCCATGGCCATTTAGATCATGTCGGTGGCACTCAGGCCATTGTCAGTCAATTGAAGGTGCCGGTGATCGGCCCGGAAAAAGAAGATTTATTCTGGTTAGAGCAGTTAGAAGCGCAAAGTCAGCTTTTTGGTTTTCCCACAACGGCAAGTTTTTCTCCGGACCGCTGGTTGAAAGAGGGCGAAGTACTGGAAGTGGGCAAGATAAAACTAAAAGTATTGCATATCCCGGGTCATACGCCAGGCCATATCGCCCTTTATGATCAGCAAAGCAAACAGGTTATTGTTGGTGATATCTTATTTGACGGCGGTATTGGTCGTTTTGATTTTCCGCGTGGCAATCGTTCTCTTCTGGTCAGCGGCATTAAAGAAAAATTATTAACACTACCGCCTGAAACAAGGGTTTATCCGGGCCATGGTCCCACTACAACTATTGGCAAAGAGAAAGCAAGCAATCCTTTTTTACGTTTGTAAATGATAACCATAATCAATGTAAGGCGCAGTTCAGCATGTCTCTTTAGTAAAATAGAGGGTTACCAGATTTTTATTTTATTGGATCAGCCAATGTCATACGCATGACAGACATTTTAAGGCTAATTAATCTTTTCATTTTTTCATTTTTTATCTAAATGAGTATTATTTACAATTAAAACACTGTAGTGCAAACATCCATGATGTTAAGTGCATTTTATTTTTCTAATACCAGTCAATACAATTAATTACCTGAAATAACACCGTAAAATCAATAACAACAAGATGACGGTGAACAGTATTGATTGGATATTTATCTCGATTGGCAGCATGATTTTTTAGGAGCAACAATGAGTTCTCATGGTAAATGGTCCTGGTTACACAGTCCCATAACAGGTGGTGTTCTTTTAGTTATTGCAGCAACCACTGCGCTATTTTGGGCAAATTTAGCCCCCACTCTCTACCATCACGCTTGGCATGATCCGCTATTCTCTGTTTCTTCGGGATTTAGCGCCACAATCTATTCGATTAATCTGCATCAAATTGTCAACGAATTCTTGATGGCGATTTTCTTCTTTTTCATTGGCTTAGAAATGAAACGTGAACTGTTGGATGACGACCTTTCTAGTATTAAAAAAGCCGCTTTACCCTTATTTTCCGCCCTAGGGGGCGTTATTTTTCCTGCCAGTATCTATTACTTTTTCAATGTAGGGACTGATACCGTTAATGGCTGGGGTATCCCAATGGCAACGGATATTGCCTTTGCATTAGGTGTGCTGGCAATGGTAGGGAGTCGTGCTCCTGTTACTTTAAAAATATTTTTATCCGCGCTGGCGATCGGTGATGATTTAATGGCCGTGATTGTGATTGCGATATTCTATACCGAGCAAATTTTTGTTAATGAACTGCTGGTTGGTTTCTTAGGCCTAGTTATCTTGGCAATAGCCAACAAGGTGGGCGTGCGCAACAGGCTGCTTTATTACTCTATTGGTTTGGTGATTGTGTGGATCAGCTTTTTGGCTTCCGGGGTCCATGCTACCATTGCCGGCGTGGCCGTGGCATTTACTATTCCTTCGCGCCGGGAAATATCCATGGACAGTTATTTAAATCAGACTAAAGAGTTACTTAGCGGCTTGGAAAATGAACGCCACAGTCAAGCCGATGTGTTAACTAAACATGCCATTTCATCTTTACGCGAAATCAAAGTGTTAAGTTATCAGGCGTCGAACCCTTTACAGCTTAAGGAGGAGGCGCTGCACCCTATTTCAGCGCTGTTTATTGTGCCGCTGTTCGCACTGGGTAATGCCGGTGTGATTGTTGATGACAGCATGCTTGCCGAACTAACTAACCCTATTGTGTTAGGCATTGCAGCGGGCCTTATCATTGGTAAACCCCTGGGTATTTTCCTGTTTACTAAGCTGCTGACCATTTTAAACTTGGGACAACTGCCACTAGGTGTCAGCTGGACACATATTATCGGCGCCGGTTTCTTGGCGGGTATGGGTTTCACCATGTCTTTATTTATTACCGACCTGGCGTTTTCTGATCCAGAGCAGCAGATCATCGCTAAAGTTGCCGTGCTGTTAGCATCGATCATATCGGGTATTTTGGGTTACCTGATTTTGATGAGCTCTCCGGTTATCGAAAAACACAATGAGTTAAATATTTAGAGATTGTCTAAGGGCTCACAGCCTGCGATGCTCGCAGGCTTTTTTATTCATACCAATTCCATTGACTAGGTGGTCTATTTAGGCGCAGGAAAAATGCATGATAGCAAGGCATTGATTGCAGTAACTAGTTATTCTAATTATACAAAATCGTAGGGAACGATTTTGAACAGCTTTAGCTGGCCACGTAGTGGGGAATAACAGGATGTTATGAATCAAATTAATAACAAAGACTAAAACGCAGTTTTATGTCTAGCTAGCAGGTATTTTAACCAGCATTAATGAACATAAAATTAATGGATTCGGTATTCAAAACGGGAATTATTGATAATGACAGATCAAAAACACTTAAAAAAAATGAAAGCAATTAAAGAAAAACAGGATCAAAAGATCGCAGCAGCCGATCAAGAACGCGGTGTCAGCATTTTACTCGCAGGACCCGGCAAGGGTAAAAGCAGCTCCGCTTTTGGTATGTTAGCGCGATCCTTAGGCCATGGCCATAAAGTGGCAGTGGTACAGTTTTTAAAGGGGGCAATGTCGACGGGCGAAGAGCTGTTTTTTAGTCAGCAAGATAATGTTGATTGGTATGCTATGGGTGATGGTTTTACCTGGGAAACACAAAATAAAGAACAGGATATTGCCAGTGCACAAAAAGCCTGGGCTAAAGCTGAAGCTTTATTAGCCGATGATAGTTACCAACTGGTTATTCTTGATGAAATCACTTATATGTTCAAATATTTATATTTAGATATTCAGCCAACCCTGGATGCGTTGAAAAATCGCCCCGAAAAGATGAATGTCATTTTAACCGGACGAGGTCCCAAACAGGAATTAATCGATGCTGTGGATACCTATAGCCATATTTTAGATGAAAAGCATGCCTTTAAAACCGGTGTAAAAGCACAACCCGGTATTGAATGGTAGAAAAAAGGCTGGAAGGCAGAAGGCTGAAAGCGAGTTGTTAACCTTCCAGCCTTTAGCCTTTACGCTTATTCTATGCCGGAATGGCGCAATAAGGCATCAATGCTCGGTTCACGACCCATAAAGTTTTTAAACAGCACCATAGGCTCCTCACTGCCGCCTTTTTCTAAAATCGCCTGAAGAAATTCACGACCGGTGTCCTGGTCAAAAATACCGAATTCTTCAAAACGGGAAAAGGCATCTGCCGATAAAACCTCGGCCCATTTATAACTGTAATAACCTGCCGCGTAACCACCCGCAAAGATATGGCTAAAACTATGCTGGAAACGATTAAAAGATGGCGGTCTAATAACGGCCACTTGCTCACGTACATCTGCTAATACTTTTTCCACCTGAGAAGTTTGCTCTGGCTGGTATTGATGGTGCAATACAAAATCAAATAAAGAGAACTCTATCTGGCGTAGCATCATTAATGCGCCGTTATAGTTTTTAGCGGCTAACATTTTATCCAGCAACTCAGTTGGCAGGGTTTCACCTGTTTTGACATGCCCGGAAATTAAAGCTAATGCTTGTGGTTCCCAGCACCAATTTTCTAAAAACTGACTGGGTAACTCCACCGCATCCCAAGGCACCCCATTAATGCCAGATACCGAAGCGGATTCGATTTTGGTGAGCATATGGTGAATACCATGACCAAATTCATGAAACAGGGTAGTGACTTCGTTATGGGTAAATAACGCCGGTTGGTCACCGACCGGTTTAGTAAAATTACAGGTCAAATAGGCCACGGGTAATTGTAACTGCCCGTTCACTAAACGGCGGCGAACCCGGCAATCGTTCATCCATGCACCACCTCTTTTATGGGCACGTGCATAGAGATCCAGATAAAAACTGCCGAGGTGAGTTTGCTGTTGATCATAGATACTAAAAAAGCGCACATCGGCATGCCAAGTATCAAGATCAAAAACCTCTTTGATAGTTAATCCAAAGAGCCGGTGAACAACGTCAAATAAACCCTGCAGCACTTTATTTTCAGGGAAATAGGGGCGTAGCTCCTCATCGGAGATAGCATATTTCTGCTGCTTTAAGAGCTCGGCATAATAACTTAAATCCCAGGACTCTAACTGCTCAATCCCGTCTAAGCCTTTAGCGAAGGCTAATACCTCGTCGCGCTCCCGTACCCCCTGAGGGTAGGATTTTTCAGCAAGCTCGGTTAAAAAATTAATGACCTGTAGTGAGTTTTCAGCCATTTTAGTGGCTAAACTGTATTCAGCGAAGTTCTCAAAATCTAATAATAAAGCCAGTTCATGGCGCAGCGCTAACACTTTTTCAATAATCTCTGAATTATCAAACTCTCCTGCCTGCGGGCCCTGATCAGATGCGCGCGTTGCAAAAGCCCGGTAGACCTCCTGACGTAATGTACGATTTTTTGCATAGGTCATCACAGGTAAATAACTTGGGAAATCCAAAGTTAATAAATAGCCCTGTTGCTGTTTTTCCTGCGCGGCCTGCTTTGCAGCGGCTAAGGCACTCTCCGGTAAACCGTCTAATTCCTTAACATCCTCAATCAATTTGCTCCAGGCTAAGGTCGCATCCATGACATTATTGCTAAACTGCGACTGTAACTGCGCAAGTTGCTGGGTGATTTCACCATAACGGCATTTTTTATCTTCAGGCAAAGCAATACCGGATAATTTGAAATCACGTAACGCATTGCTAATCACCTTCTGCTGCTCTTCTTTTAAATGCGTAAATTCATCACTTTCGGAAATACTGAGGTAGGCGTCATAGAGCCCTTGATGCTGACCCACAAAAGTGGCGTATTCAGAAAACAAAGGTAAACAGGCATCATGTGCCTGACGGAGCTTATCATTACTGACAACGGCATTCATGTGTGCAATCGGGGACCATAACTTGCCGAGATGATCATCTGCTTCGTCGAGTACATTGACGAAATTATCCCATGTAAAATGGCTTAAGCTTGTTAGTTTCTCTTCGATTAGCGCCTTATTATCGCTGATCGCTTCTGTCACAGCTGGTACTATTTGATCGGCGCTTATATGGCTAAATAAAGGTAAACCATCTGTTTGCTTGATACTTAATGTTTCAGAATTATTCATAGCAGTCTTCTATATAAAGGGGAAGTTACGGCTTATATCCAAACGGCTAAAGATACAAATTCTGTTATCTTCGAGTCATTCGGGTATAGATTATCTATAGTGAGAGATAGGGGCATTTGATGAAAAATCAAGCCTCTGCAGATAGCGATTCAACATTCACTTTTGCAGAGGCCGTTATCGGTGTTAGGGTTGCCAAGATTTTATCGGCACTATTTTTCGGTTCTATTTTATAGTCACTAGGGTAGGGAGAGCTTTGCCTATGGCGTAGCGCGGCTTAAATATCAGCTTCGTTTAATGGCAAATTTGGCGCCTGATCCTGTCCATACCAAGCTGTTACTTTATTCTCTAACATTTCCAGGCCAATCCCTTTTAACGAGGAAAATAACTCCACCTGGACATTACCTTCGAAATTTTTAGCTTCTTCACGCATTTTAAGCAAGGTTGTTTTACGTGCACCCTGCTTTAATTTATCCGCTTTAGTTAATAACGCTAAAACCGGGATATCAGCATCAATCGCCCAATAAATCAGTTGCTGGTCAAGCTCTTTGAAGGGTTGGCGAATATCCATTAAAACAACTAAACCTTTTAATGATTCACGCTGCTGTAAATATTCTCCTAAGGATTTTTGCCATTTTAACTTCATTGCCAGCGGTACTTTAGCAAAACCATAGCCCGGTAAATCAATTAAACGCTTGCCCTCTTCAATCTCAAAAACATTGATCAATTGGGTACGACCAGGTGTTTTACTGGTACGTGCTAAGCCTTTCTGACGAGTCAATCGGTTAAGCGCACTAGATTTACCTGCGTTTGAACGCCCTGCAAATGCAATTTCAATACCACTTTCAGGGGGTAAATGCTTATCTAAATGACGAATATCCGGTGCACTAATTAAGAAATGCGCTTTTTGAAAATGTATTTTTTGAAATTCCAAGATATGCCTCGTTATGCCATGTAGCAAATTGTTACTTTTATTAAATTTGTGTAAACTACTGTTTGGGCGGATTATAGCATGCTTAAACATATACCCAAATCATTTGCAAATGCACAAATCAGCAACTCAAATAGAGATCCTGAGCAAGCAGCAGATGACGTTTATGCAACAACAAAGATAGTTATCTCTCGTTTTACCCTATTACCACTAAACAGGTCAACTAACTGACGGTATAATATTGGCAACTAAGGTTATTATTTAAATATTAGTTTAGGGTTGGATGATGGATTCTGATTTGTAAATGGTTTTGGCCAATACATACTTTTAATAAAAAATGGATAGTTATGAACAAATTATTAGTAGCATTAGTTGCGGTACTGAGCTTCTCCAGCTTTGTACAAGCACAAGGAAATATAGAAGCAGGTAAATTAAAGTCTGCAGCATGTGCCGCTTGCCATGGTGCTGATGGAAATAGTCCGTCAAACCTATACCCTAAATTAGCGGGTCAGCATGCACCCTATTTAGAAAAACAACTGCAGCAGTTTAAAAATGGCGAAAGAGCAGATCCAATTATGATGGGGATGGCCGCCGCACTTTCAGCGCAAGATATGCAGGATCTGGCAGCCTATTACGCGAGTAATACAATGACCCCAGTAACAGTTTCATCCGAGGTCGTTACAGCGGGAAAAAAACTTTATATGGGTGGTGATCTCGATCGCAAAATGGCCGCCTGCACCGCTTGCCACGGACCGCGTGGTAATGGTCTGGAGCTTGCTAAATTCCCTAAAATTTCTAGCCAGCATCCCGCTTATATAAAAGCACAGCTTGAAAAATTCCGTGGTAAAAATCGCGCTAATGATCCGAACGGCATGATGTCTGATGTGGCGAGTAAATTGAGTGACGCAGATATCGAGTTACTTTCTAAATACATTGCAGCATTACATTAACAGCAACATTTGATGCCACATGTGAAAGCGTTTCTTATCTCTTCCAGAGCACTAGAAACGCTTTCTCTCTCTGCTTCTTAAACGCGATCATATCTGTTATTCTGCGCACATATTAATTCCCTATTTAAACACTAACAAAAAATAACAGTTAAAGGTAAATTGTCATGTCACGTACTAAAAAAACCCGCACCGCAGGCAATTCAGACGCAAAATTTGATGGTCAACGAAAAGAATCCTCTTCACAATCACAGGAATCTCGTGACAATAAACGTCAATCTAAACTAAAAGGTAATAAAGCCGGTGCCCGTAATGCGTTTGAGTCAAAACAAACACAACAACAAAATGCTAAAAATAATATAAATGATAAACGTGTCGGCAGCCAAAAAGCAGTGCCTTTAACCACAACTAAAGAAGTGCCGGCTGATGTTGCCAAGGTGATTCCTCAGCCAAAAGCCAAAGTTGCAAAAAACCCGGTTGAAGTACAAAAATCGTCTGAAGTAAAACAATCGCCTGAGCAAGAGATTGTTGAAATTGAGAATGATCAACGCCTCAATGAGCTGCTTGAAGAACTGGATAACGGCGAAAAAATTTCACAAACGGATCAATCCTGGATTGATAAACAGATGAAACGTCATCAACAGCTGATGAAACAGCTGGGATGGTTAGACGAAGAGGGTGAAGAAGATCTTCTTCAACAATTTGAAGACGCAGGCTCTGCGTTAAATGAATATAAATAGTAACGGGTGGTTATAATGCAACTCAGTGTTTTATTAGCGATATTTTTGGTTGTGATCATTATTGGCTTGGCTTTTTACGCAGGCTTTTTGCTGAACAAGATCAAAGTCCAAAAGGCAGAACAGCAGAGAATGGTCGCTGAGCAGCAAAAGCAGCAGGCCAACTCGCAACAACTACGAAATGACACAATTTGCGAAAGTATCCGTCTCATTGCGCGCGCAACAGCACAAGGACAGTGTAATGTTTCTGAAGCAGCAATCCGTTTGACTGTCTTGCTGGAAACTTTATTCCTCAAACAACCCATTGACCTGCTTAATAGCTATCCTGCTTTATCTGCGATGTTTGATAAAGTAAAAGATATGCCAACTCATGAGCAGCGAAAAAAAGTGCCGGTTAAAGAGATAAAAGCATTGGACAAAAAACGCGAAAAAATAGAATCTGAACTTGAACAGCAAATCATGGCAGAAGCACAACAACTCGCAAATTTTTCAGTATCAAAATAAAGGCCAAAAAATGGATAAGTTCGTTTGGGATCAAGCATTAATCGAAAAATATAATTACAGTGGACCAAGATACACCTCTTATCCTACTGCCTTAGAATTTGACGAAGCTTTTACTTACCAGGAGTCCATTGCGGCAACAGAAGTTTATCCGGCGCGAGCGCTTTCTCTGTATATCCATATCCCGTTTTGTCATAAACTTTGTTACTTTTGTGGCTGTAATAAAATAATTACACGTCATCCAGAAAAAGCAGATGTTTATCTCGATTATTTAGAAAAAGAGATCCAACTCCAAGCGCCACATTTTAAAAATCGTCATGTCAGTCAGTTACATTGGGGCGGCGGAACGCCAACATTTTTACTACCCGCTCAAATCACGCGTTTAATGGATATTCTGCGTGATAACTTCAGTTTCAATCAGGATGCGGAATTAAGCATTGAAGTCGATCCGCGTGAAATTGAATTAAGCACCATAGATCACCTCGCTAAAGAAGGTTTTAACCGTCTCAGTCTTGGCGTACAAGACTTTAACAAAGAGGT
>JBLIEH010000056.1:0-8953 GCA_047632875.1 Psychromonas sp.
TCTTAATAGGCAACATTGTATACAGTAGGAGGTTAACGTGGATTTAATGAAATTAGGTGTATCACTGCTTTCTAAGCAGTTTTCTGGTTCTGTTAGTGAAGGCCAGGCAAGTAATGCATTATCGGGTCTGTTGGGAGATAACCAGGGGGGATTGGATATTGCCGGGTTAGTTGGAAAGTTTGCCGGAAACAGTGAACTTGCAGCTATTGTGAGCTCATGGTTGGGTGACGGGGAGAATAAAAGTATTAATCTGGCGCAATTAAAGGAAGTTTTTGGAGGTGACAAACTTTCAGAATTTGCTGGAAATCTTGGTCTTGATCAGGAAAGCGCCGCTCAGGGATTAAGTAGCGTATTACCAAAACTTGTCGATCAAAGCAGCTCAGGCGGTGTACTGGATATGCTCGGTGGTGCGGCCGGTGCCATGGATTTTGCTAAAAAACTGTTTTAATTACCTTAACCAGGCCAAGTATTATTATGGGTGCTGCTGTTTATCATCTTACATAACAGCTAACCAAGAGAGCGCATGGTGCGTTTTTGCAACGCCGATAATATAAGTAAATATCAACACGGCAATGATACTCGCCCATAAGCGAATCACTGCCGTTTTTCCTCGCTTAATAGCAATAGTACCTATCCCGATATAAAAAAGCAGCGCGATTAATTTAGCCGTTAGCCAAGTATCAACAAAGGGATACTGTTTAATCGTTATCATTAACAAAATAGCAAAGAGCAGTAAAAATGTATCAACCAGATGCGGTAATATTTTCACCAGTTTATGTTGTAATAAGGGAGACTCTGCTACCGATAAGCTTGAGCGCAAAATAAACAGGCTAATACTCAGGTAAGCCATTCCCATATGCAGATGTTTAATTAATAAATAATCCATTTAAAGCGCCTGTAATAATTTTCTTTGGGTACGGGAAAATAATATGAATATTGACCCTAACATTTGTTCATTGTTTTTATGTGTGTAGCCAATTAACCTCAGATAGTGATTATATCAAATCCACTCATTTTTGTTTATTTTTGCAAACAACGCCTTGCTTTCCTGCACTTAAATGAATCACTTTATAAGGTGGATTCTTATCAGGCTAAACGCTAACCTTTCCCCTAACCTGTCTCAGTGCTAAGATCCTCACATTTATAACAAGTCGAGAAAATCATGAATTTAAAACCTACACTGTCAGCCCCACAAGCGTCAAAGAAAACCCACATTCATGATATTCATGGTGATTTACGTAAAGATGATTATTTTTGGTTGCGTGATGATGATCGCAAGGATCCGCAGGTGATCGATTATTTGCAGCAGGAAAATGCCTTTACTGAGCAGGAGATGACTCCCTTGGCTGATTTGCAAGCCGAGTTGTATGACGAGATGGTGGCCCGGCAGGAGCCGGAGCTTGAATCCGTTCCCTATTATCAAAAGGGATTTTGGTATACTTCTCGCTATGATCAAGGCAAAGATTATACGCTCCACAGTCGCAGAAAAGGCTCGATGGCGGCCCCTGAGCAGATATTTTTAGATTGCAATGAACGTGCGCAGGGACATTCTTATTATCAATTGGGTGATTTAAGCTTATCAAGTAATTCAATGTTGATGGCATTCTCTGAAGATGTGATCGGTCGTCGTCAATATACCCTGTGTTTTAAAAATCTTGAGTCGGGTGAACTGCTCAATGATGTTATTGAAGATGTTTCTGATGTGGTCTGGGCAAACGACAATCAAACTGTTTATTATGTTAAACAACACCCGGAAACCTTATTACCCTATCAAGTCTACCGCCATCAATTAGGCGGAAAAATAGACGATGACCTATTAGTTTATGAAGAGCTGGACGATACCTTCTACGTTAATATTTACAAAACACGTTCTGAGCAGTATCTGGTGATTGCCATTGACAGTACCACCACTTCTGAATGTTTAGTGTTAGATGCCGATCAACCTATGGGAGAGTTTGTCTCATTTTTCCCCCGCTCACGTGGCCATGAATACAGTATTGATCATTTTCAGGCGCAGTTTTATATTCGCACCAATAACAGCGGTAAAAACTTTGCCTTAAAAACCGCTAACTCACTGAGCAACCACAATGCCGATGCTTGGGTCACTGTTATAGAGGCGCGTAACGATGTTTTGCTGGAAGATTTTGAATTGATGCAGGAATGGTTAATTGTTGAAGAGCGTCAAGATGGTTTACCCATATTACGGCAAATTAATCATCAAACCGGTGAGTCAAAAACCTTAACTTTTAGTGATCCTGTCTATACGGTTTTCAGTCATTATAATCCCGAACCCAATACGGCTAAATTCCGCTATCAGTATACTTCCTTTACTACGCCCTCATCGGTCTATGAATTGGATTTAAACAGTGGAGAGAGCGTTTTATTAAAACAAAGTCAGGTGATGGGCGAGTTTGATAGTGCTGATTATAAAAGCGAACGTGTTTGGGTAACCGCCCGTGATGGTGTGCGGGTACCTGTTTCTTTGGTTTATCATAAAAAGTTGTTTAACCATAAAAACCCAATACTGATTTATGCCTACGGCTCTTATGGTCATAGTTTAGACATTGGTTTTAATTCTTCAAACTTAAGTCTCTTAGATCGCGGTTTTGTGTATGCCGTTGCACATATTCGAGGTGGAGAAGAATTGGGACGGTCTTGGTATGAGCAGGGCAAGCTGCTGAAAAAACAAAATACCTTCAATGATTTTATCGATGTAACCAAGAGTTTAATCGAATCTGGCTACGCGGCAAAAGAGAAGGTCTTTGCGATGGGCGGAAGCGCCGGGGGACTGTTGATGGGCGCGGTCATTAACCAGGCGCCAGAATTATATAAAGGCGTGGTGGCTGCGGTGCCCTTTGTTGATATTGTTTCCACTATGTTAGATGAATCCATCCCGCTTACCACGGGTGAATATGACGAGTGGGGTAATCCTAATGATAAAAATTATTATCATTATATGCTTTCCTATAGCCCTTATGATCAAGTTAAAGCAGTGGACTACCCTAATATGTTAGTGACCACTGGCTTACATGACTCTCAGGTGCAGTATTGGGAGCCTGCCAAATGGGTGGCAAAATTGCGCGCCTTAAAGACTGATCAGAATCAATTACTTTTATATACTGATATGGAAGCCGGACATGGCGGAAAATCGGGTCGTTTTAAACACTTAGAAGATACCGCCAGAGAATTTTCTTTCATTCTTTCTTTAGTGAAATAAGCATCGAAGATGACCTTGTTAATTGTGAAGTAGCGGTCACAGCAGTATTATTATTTATAACTGGCAATCAAGGTTAAGTGTCAGTTATTCTTTACCTCAATTTAATCAATTATTCTGAGTGTCTGCACACTTACTTTGGAGTAGTACATGAGTCAACAAATCTTTGAACAGGTCATTTCTTTGATCGATGCAGTAAACTGTGACGATCCAAACAGGGAGAGGGCTGAGGATAAGGAATGGCCAAAAGAGCATCTCTATTCTCAGCGTATGTCAGATATGCTCGCTCGTTTTAAACCCGGCGCCGATGAGCTTTTAAAAATTGCGGTTCATGGGCAACATATTCAGCGCTGGAAATCACTACGCAGTGACTACCCTCTGGGTAAACAGGGATATCACCAGTGGCGAACAAACCTGTATACTTTTCATGCTGACAGTGTCGCAAGTCTGATGGCGCAAGCTGGTTATGATGAAATGGCCATGGCGCGAGTCAAAAGTGCAGTGGGTAAAAAATCCATTAAAATGAACCCCGATAGTCAGTTGGTTGAAGATGTTGCGAGCTTAGTTTTTATAGAGCATTACATGTTAGCATTTGCCGAAAAACACCCTGAATACTCACAGGAAAAATGGATAGGCATCATTAGTAAAACATGGAACAAAATGTCAGACGATGCACATCAATTTGTACTGGCAGGTAAGATAAAATTACCCGCACCCTTGTTGGAATTAATTCACCAGGCTATCGCTTAGCTATTCACTGTTATTCCGGTTTAGCGTTATGATCCGCTGAGCAATAGAAGATATTTTAATAACAGCAAGTCGCTATCTATTGCTCTTTTTTAAGCTGCTCCATTTGGGTATAACTGTTTTATTCCTGGTGGATTTCATGCTCTAGGTGACGGGCAAACATTTCCCCAAGCTGGTTATCTTTTGCAATGATTTTTTTCAATGGTTCTATATTTAACCAGATCAGTTCCACAGGGGTCATCGCCTTTGCACTGATATTAAAGCGACTGGTTAAAAAAGCATAAACACCAATAATAGCGCCTGTTTCAACGATCTCTTCACGGGTACTGCTTATTAAGGCGACCTTGCCGTGTAAAACCAATGCGATAGCGGTCGCATTTCTGTTTTGACGACAAATTATCTCGCCATTATTATAAATTTCTCGTATGGCTAAGCGACTGAGGAGAAACAGACTTTTTTCTTTGACGTTTTTTGCCCATGGCATTAAAGCCAACTGTTGACTGATTTGTTTTGGACTAACCTGATGAGGTGGTCGCGGCAGATGTATTATTTTATACTCTATTTCCTTAGTCAGTTTTTTAGCTTCACTCTCATCGAAGACCCCCTCGTTAATTAACTCATTTAAATAAACACGTTCTAAATGAAGCAATAACCTCTGTGCGGCATAGGTTTCCAGGCTGTAAGATAATTCCGGAAAATTTTCTCTTATTTTTTGAATATATAAACGTGTCTGTTTTTTATTATCCTTAATTTGCTGCTCTACTAATTGTCTGTCTTGCTCTGAAGGGGAGAGTGAGTACAGATGTTTTTGGATCTCTTCCTGCCCTTGAATAAAGCCGCGGGCAGTATCATAACTGAGTGATAAGCGTTCAAATGAAAAATTGACTACTATCTTATTCAAAAAAGGGATGTGATAAAACCAACGTATATAATAGGGTGTTTTCCAAAACTCAAAAAGTGTCTTACGGGGCGAAATTTCAGCATTACCGTCTAAGGCAAATTCAACCGCTGTGACCAAGTGTCTGGTTGCCTGTCCGGTTAAGGCGCCTTGGCTAAATTGTGACCAGTAAAATTGTCTTTCAGTTTCTAATAAACGGTGCCTAAAAGCGACCAGAAGATCCGCTTCTTGCACCGCGCTGATGGTTTGAGCTTCTTGGAGGGGCTCTGTTAAGCTTTTCCAGTCGGCGCGTTGTAAAAATTCGTTTTTTTGTAATAAAAGCAAGTCATTTGTCAAATGTCGTTTGATGCTTTGCTGCGCTTTTATCAGGCTGGCCTGTTTCGCTTCGGGTAATTTATCTAAACCAAAATATCGCAATAGCAGACTCATGCTGCTAGCGTTTATAAGAATAGTTAATACCACAATACCTGCCGTTAAAAATAAGATTTGATCACCCAGTTCTTTTGCTAAGACGTTATCCTGGGCAATAATCAGTGCTAACGCTAAAGAGACTGCTCCCCGTAATCCGCCCCAGATGACAATTATTGCTTTGTCTTTACCAATACCGGCATCTTTTAATATCGGCATAAAAGTAAATACCGTCACTGCCCGTATAATTTGAATGCCAATATATAACCCCGCTAAAGTGACCCACCATTCCCAGTTGTCCAAACGGATCCGCGAGGCGATAATAATACCGACTAAAATAAAAATAAGGGTATTGGCAATATGCGCCATCATTTGCCAAAAGTGATGTAAAAAAACAGTGACGCCAGGTGAAATGCGGGTGCGTCCTATGCTTGAAACCAGCACCCCCAAGCTCACTACGGCCACCACACCGGAAACCTCAAATATATCTTCGGCAATAAAATAAGCAATATAAGCGGCCGAAATCGTCAGGGTTATTTCAATCAGTGGCTGATTAAATAAACGCCCGATCCAAAATAAAAATACAAGGCCAACGGCTAAACCGGTCAACAGACCTAACAATACCACTGAGATAAAACTGCCGGAGATTGCCAGAATATCTAAATTAGCTTCGCTGCCTAAGGTTAATAAGCCGTAAAACAGGCTGAAAAACACAATGGCCGTGCCATCATTTAATAATGATTCTCCTTCAATCAGGGTTTCTAAGCGTTTTCTTGAACTGATTTCTTTTAATAAGGAGACAACTGCAACGGGATCCGTGGCACTGATCAGGGCACCAAATAAAAAGCACACTGTCCATGACCATTGCCAGGGGAAAAAATAGAAGGTGAAAACAGCGGTTAGCGCGGTGGAGAGAATCAATCCGGGTACCGCTAAGACCATTATTTGTTTGATCATACGTTTAAACAGATGGGGATCCATGGAAAATGCGGATTCAAAAATGAGCGTGGGTAAAAATAATAATAGAATAAGGTGCGGATCAACCTGCGCCAAAGTCGTTAGTGCACTGTTTAATCCCGGTAAATTGGCCTGTATGTGCTCCGTACGGCCATAGAGGCCAAGGCTTAGGCCTGCCAGCAACAAAATAACACAGTAGGGGGAGGAGAGTGTTTTAGAAACCGATTTTATCAACGCACCAAGCAGTAAAGATAAAATCACAAAGATCACAATTAAGACATTGTTGTCTAAATGCATATCCAACTCCTTAGTATCTTTTAGTCTATTTTATAGAGGGGATATTGATTATCGATGGCGGCAAAAAAGCATAAAAAAACGCTCCAAAGAGCGTTTTAAATGTCACTTTAATTTTAAACTAAAGTGGCAGTTAATCATTTAACTCTGGATTTGATTCCGGTTGAGGAGCACGTTCATTTGCTTCTCGCACTTTTAAAGAACGTTCCTGGAATTCAAATTCATTTAATGCATTAATGGCATTTTTAGCATCTTGCTCAGACATTTCGACGAAACCAAAACCACGACGTTTGCCGGTGTGTTTGTCTTTCATTAAGCGTACTGAAAGAACCTGACCATGCTCAGAAAAAAGAGACCGTATCGCCATTTCATTGGCCCGGTAAGGTAAGTTACCTACATAAAGGGTCGTGGTGGCAAAATCACCTTCAGTGACCTCTTTTTTGGGACTAACAGATTTTTTTGTGCCGATAAATTGAACCGCTATTCCGCTGGCTAATGCGCCAATTGCGAATAAAAATGCGCCATCAATGGTTAACTTGAATAGTTTAATCACAGCAAAACCAACAATCGCAATGACGATCGAAAGCAACACGGATGTGTTTGATTTCATAATAAAATAACCTCAAAGATAAATAGAAAAAATAATGAGTGTGCATATACCAATGGTTTAAATTAAGTTGTTGCTTAGCAAAGGTTGCGCTCCCATTTAAGATCCGCTTAGTTGATCATAGTCGCAAATCTAAAATGGATTGTTCCCAGAAGCGCGTAGCCGGTATCACTTAATTTAGTTGGTAATCTCTTTTTTGTGCTGTTGGCTTGACAAAAATGCCTTATTTCCGGCCAGCAACTATCCTTAAAAAAGCAACCACATTGTAAGCTAAATTTAACAATTAAGTTAATTCTTTAACAATATTAGATTTTAAATTGATGATTGTAATGCCATTTTGTGAAATGGAACACGCTGGCAATGGCTTCCTGGCAGTTAATTACTGATTATCGTCTCTAAAAACAATATGTTGTCCATTAACATCACAAGGTTTTTTATCTGCCAGTGCACTTTTTAGCCAGAAATTAACCCTTTTAGGCGAACCCTTCAGGCAAGGTTTGTAGCGCCTTTCTTCTGTGTTATCGCTTATTTATGCAAAGTCACTGTCGGGCATAAGCTCTGCCTTGCCGAAAGAATCGGCAAACGACTGCAAAAACAATCCCGAAAGATAAACCGTCCCTAATATCAATAATTGATTTTTTTCGTTGCTCTGCAGGGTGCTATAAAGATAGCGATTGTAGGATAAATTCGATAGAATGCACTGCAATATATACCCAAACGACTTATCAATGCGGATTAGCGTATTTTTAGGTGTTATCGCGGTAAGCACGGCATGAGCGAAACAGCTGGCATGCAATTAAATAGGTATTTAAAGGCTTCATGAAAAATATTCGTAACTTTTCGATCATCGCCCATATCGACCACGGTAAGTCGACTCTTTCAGATCGTTTAATCAATACTTGTGGCGGCTTAAGTGACCGGGAAATGGAATCTCAAGTGTTAGATTCGATGGATATTGAGCGCGAGCGTGGTATTACCATCAAAGCGCAAAGTGTCACCTTAGATTACCACGCAAAAGACGGTGAAACATATCAGCTTAACTTTATCGACACGCCCGGACACGTTGATTTCGCCTATGAAGTATCGCGCTCATTAGCCGCCTGTGAGGGCGCCTTATTAGTAGTTGATGCAGGTCAAGGTGTTGAAGCACAAACATTGGCCAACTGTTACACCGCAATGGAAATGAACTTAGAAGTGGTGCCGATTTTAAATAAAATTGATCTACCCGCCGCGGATCCTGAGCGTGTGGCAGAAGAGATTGAAGATATTATTGGTATTGATGCGGCTGATGCGGTGCGTTGTTCTGCAAAAACGGGCGTCGGCATTGATCTGGTATTAGAAGAGATTGTTCGTTGTGTTCCACCTCCCGTGGGTAATTTGACTGGACCGCTGCAGGCATTAATCATCGATTCATGGTTTGATAACTATCAGGGCGTAGTCTCATTAGTACGTGTTATGCACGGCCAAATTAAAGTAGGCGATCGCATGAAGGTAATGTCTACGGGCCAGGTTCATCCGGTTGCTAAAGTCGGTTACTTTACACCCAAACAAAAAGAAACCGGCATTCTAAAAGCGGGTGAAGTGGGTTATGTTATTGCGGGTATCAAAGATATTTTAGGTGCCCCCGTCGGTGATACTTTAACCATTTCAGGCCATGAGGCCGCGAGCGCATTGCCCGGTTTTAAACGTGCTAAACCTCAGGTTTATGCGGGGCTATTTCCGGTCAGCTCAGATGATTACGAAAACTTTCGTGATGCATTAGCGAAATTAAGTATTAATGATGCTTCACTCTTCTTTGAACCAGAAAACTCATCGGCATTAGGATTTG
>JBLIEH010000057.1:0-8925 GCA_047632875.1 Psychromonas sp.
GTTAATGTCTTTTATGTTTTGCAATAGATGGAGGAGGTATTAAAGTTGGCATTATGGGAAATTATCAGCAGTAGTATTCTCTGCTCATTTTCTGCAGATATTGATTGTCGTAAAATGGCTATAAAAAATTAAAAACTGTCGCGGGGATCTTTATCAACTTTTTAGGTAATAAGAATTTAGAGGTCCATATAAGCTAAAAAGGTATCAACCCCTTTAGCAAGTAAACTTGCCTCGAGGTTAATACCGAGCGGTTGGGTTAACAGCGCTAAAAAGAGGGCTTTGTGATAACCGTTGTTATTAGCTGATGCTGCTTTTCTTAACCAAACTCACCACTGACATAACCCTGAGTTCTTTTATCAATTGGATTGCTAAACAGTTCTGCAGTATCTCCGTGTTCAACTAATTCGCCCATCCAGAAAAATGCGGTTTTATCTGAGATACGTTTAGCCTGGTTCATCGAGTGTGTCACTATTACTATGGTGAATTTTTTACGCAGCTCATCCATTAACTCTTCAATTTTATGGGTGGCTATCGGATCCAATGCACTGGTTGGCTCATCCATTAGGATAACTTCCGGCTCCATCGCGATTGCACGAGCAATACATAACCGCTGCTGCTGCCCACCGGACAGCCCCGTTGCAAGCATATTCAGTCGATCCGATACTTCATCCCATAGTGCCGCGCTGCGCAGAGACTCTTCTACTATTTTAGCGAGTTGCTTTTTATCTTTCATACCCTGCGCTTTAAGACCAAATGCAACATTTTCATAAATGCTCATTGGAAATGGATTGGCTTTTTGAAAAACCATTCCGACACGCATTCTTAAATCCTTAACATCGATATCAGCATATATATCTTCATCTTCAAACTTCACTTCACCGGTGATTGTTACACCTGCAATCAAATCATTCATGCGATTTAATGTCCGCAGTAAAGTTGATTTACCGCATCCGGAAGGACCAATTAATGCTGTTACTTGGCGCTCGGGAATAATTAATGAAATATCTTTTAATGCATGGTTTTTGCCATAGAAAAGATTCAGGTTGTTTACTTCAAGCTTGTTCATTTTTATGACCTTTAGTGAGATGCTTTATTGTAACGGGTAGCAATGAGTTTGGTGACTAAATTTAAGAAAAGCACTAATACAATCAGGACGGTTGCTGTGGCATAAGCCTGATCCCATTCATGTTGGGTAAAGAGCTCTTGGGTTAATTTGTACAGGTGTACTGTTAATGTCCTGCCTGAGTCCAGTACCGATTCAGGAATTTTAGTGACCATACCAGCGGTTAAAAATACCGGTGCAGATTCACCAATAACCCGGCCGATACTTAGGATAACCGCGGTGACAATACCCGGCATTGCACTCGGTAAAATTAAGCGCCAAATAGTATATATTTTAGAGCTGCCCAAGGCATAACCGCCTTCACGGTAACTCAGCGGGACAGCCATCAGCGCTTCTTCGGTGGTACGGATAATAACCGGCAAGATAAGCACAGACAGGGTCAATGCACCGGCTAAAATGGAGAATCCCAACCCTAAAGTGGTGACAAAAAAGGTCATACCAAATAGGCCGTAAACGATTGAGGGAATCCCCGCTAACGATTCGATACAAAAACGTATTACCTGTACGACTTTACTGCCCGGTTTGGCATATTCAGTTAGGTAAATAGCGGTCATGATACCAATAGGGGTAGCAATAGACAGGGTCAGAACAACCATATAAACCGTTGATACTATCATCGGCCAGATACCCGATGCTTCGCCAATTCGGGTGTAAGCGCTGGTGATAAATTCCCAGGTTACATAGCTTAAACCATTACTTAAAACGTGCCAAACAACCCATAACAGAAATAGGATAGTAATGGTAGCGGCAGACCAGGTTGCTGCTAATAAAAACCTATCTTTAGTTTCTCGTTTTAACATTAGTAGGCTCTCTTTTTGTTAATGTATAAAATAGCTGCATTTAATACGACGATAAATACCAACAAAACAATGCCGGTCGCATAAAGTGCGCTGGCATGTATTCCCGTTGCATAGGACATTTCCATGGCAATATTTGCGGTCAGGGTTCTTGCCGGTTCAAGTAATGAACCGGGCATGGCAGGGGCGTTACCCATTACCATAATAATGGCCATTGTTTCGCCAAGCGCACGCGCGATACCCAGCGCAATAGCGGTCAAAATACCGCTTTTAGCAGCTGGGATAAGGACTTTAAATATGCTGTAGATATGTGAAGCACCCAATGCTAGCGCACCTTCTTTATAGACAGGAGGTAATGCGCGCAAAGAGGTTTCTGAAATGGTAATGACGGTAGGTAAGATCATAATCGCCAGAACGATAATGCCCGCTAAAATGGTATTACCTGCTGGAATATTAAAAATCACTTCAATAGCGGGTACAATAATCACCAGACCAAAAAAACCGTAAACAACCGAGGGGATACCCGCCAGTAGTTCAACGGCTGGCCGGACAATATTAGCCAACCATTTCGGCGCAAGCTCTGCCAGAAAAACCGCCGTTAATAGCGCAACCGGCACACCGATCACAACAGCACCTATGGTAGAGGCTAACGACGCCACTATCATTGGAAAGATACCAAACAGCGCAGGTGGTAACCATTCATTACCAAATACTAAATCTATAACGCCTGCTTGACGGAATGCGGGTAAACCTTCAGAGAAGAGAAACCAAGCAATAGTGGCTAAAGAGATCACACCGACCAACGCCGAGCAAATAAACAATAAATGGAAGAACATTCCTATCCAATCCTGTTTTTTTGTTGAAATGCTTTGCGCTGTCTGTGGAATACTTTTATTTCCAATATTCATTATGCTGCCTCAGGGTAATACTACTTATTTAATGTTAATTATTACGACAGAAGGCGCGTTTGCGCCTCCCTTATTTTAATTATGAGATTGTTTAATACTGATATAACCTTGATCTTCGATGATTTTTTGACCTTCATCGGACATGATATAGTTAATGAAATCCAGTGCTGGCTGAGCAACATCCTTTTTATATAGTACTATAAAGGGCCTGGCAAGTTTATATTCACCAGAAAAAACATGTTCATTGGTGGCTTCAATACCATCTATACTAAGCGCTTTTACTATTAATTCATTATCGACAGAGCCTAAAGATATATAAGCAAGCGCATAAATATTGTTAGCGACCAGTGTTTTAACCATGCCGTTTCCATTGCCAACCAGTACGCGCGGCGAAATAGCTGATACCTCTATATTATTGACTATACGCTTTAGACCCAATATTTTTTCGAACTCTTCCCGCGTACCCGATGACACGTCACGTGTGACGACAATAATAGGTTTATCTTCGCCACCGACCTCTTTCCAATTGGTTATTTCTTGGCGATATATTTTCTTTATTTCTTCTCGGGTTAAATTTTTAACCGGGTTTGACTTATTGATGACGATAGCGATGCCATCATGGGCAATCACAGTGGTTTGTGTATCAGCCGTTAATTCGTCACTTGTCAGCTCCCGAGAAGACATGCCCAGCATAGTGGTGCCATTTTTTGCGGCAACAAGGCCTGCTGATGAGCCCATGCCTTGTACCTCTACATCAATACCTGTTTTTTCATGATAAGTTTCCCCCAAAACCTCCATTACGTTGGAAACTGAAGTTGAACCCGCCATAGTAACGGTTGTCTTTGCAGATGCAAATGGGATGGGCGACAAAATCATTGCGACCAATAAACCAATAACCTTTTTCATAAAATAAGTTCCATGTGAATCATAACGGTAAGAATATTCATCCGATTATGCACTATAAGCAGTTGTTCTTACAAAATTTTCAAAGCAAAAAGAGGAGCATAAGCTCCTCTTTTATTAAGTTTTGGATACTATTTAACTGGAATGTAACCTTCTGATGCGACAATGCTTTGACCCGCATCTGATAATATATAAGCAATGAAGTCACGCGCTTCTTTAGCAACGTCATTTTTAACTAATAATACGAATGGACGGGCAATCTTATACTTACCAGCAACAATGTTTGCATCTGTTGCTGCAACACCATCAACCGCTACTGCGCTTAATGAGGCATCTACAGAGCCGAGAGAGATATAACCGATTGCAAAATTGTTGTTGGCGACGATAGTTTTAACCATGCCGTTACCATTACCGACTTGTGCAGTGGGAGTGATAGCAGATACTTTCATGCCGTTTACTTTACGTTTAAGGTCTAAAATGCTCTCAAATGCGCCACGTGTGCCTGATGCAGTATCACGGGTTATTACAACGATTGGCTTGTTTTCGCCGCCAACTTCTTTCCAATTTTTAGTTTCACCGCGGTAAATTTTAGCGATTTGCTCTTTAGTTAAGGTCTTAACAGAGTTTGCATTGTTCACCGTTACAGCAATACCATCACGCGCCATCACAATCATTTCTGTGTCTGCGGTGACTTCTTTACTTTTAACTTCACGAGATGCCATTCCGATCATGCTGGTGCCGTCTTTCGCTGCACGAACACCTGCAGATGAACCGGTACCTTGTACTTCAACATCAATACCTGTTTCTTTACTGTATGTTTCAGCTAGCACTTCCATCACATTAGTAACAGAAGTTGAACCTGATACAGTAATAGTTGTGTTTGCATAAGTAAGTGGAGATGCCATCAAACCGATTGCTGCTACTAAACCAATAACATTTTTCATAATTAATTCCATTCTATGTAAATAAAAATTGCGAGTTGTTTAAATATAATTTGTACTCCCTCTCTGGAAGTGGGTGTATTGAAACATGTGAATGTGACAGTTTCATTACAATGGGTCCATAAGCGCTTATTTATTTAATATGCATTTGCTTTTAAATGTGAATTTTAACTTTTTTATTATGAAAGTGCGCGGGAAAGGTCAACAGATCCTAGAACATTGAAGGGTAACTTAATTGCTATCATGGATTGATGCAAGCGGATGTTTTGATTCCACTATAGACTGCTCATTTACTTTTAACGCTATAAGAGAGAAGCTAAATTACACAAAGCGTTTAATAAACAATCATTCGGCACTTTTACTGTAAATAATATTTGACGACAGATGAACAACGCCGTAACCTTTCGCTTCGTTGTTAAGGCGTTAAAGCATTAAGCCTCAAAGTTTAACAATAAAAGCAAGATTTCGGTGATTAGCGCAGCTTGGTAGCGCACCTGGTTTGGGACCAGGGGGTCAAAGGTTCGAATCCTTTATCACCGACCACATTTAGAAAAGCCCGTAACGCTTCAACGCATTACGGGATTTTTGCTTTCTAGGAGCCCCTGAGATAATTAAAGCAGCTCCTTGGGGTTATAAATAGTTGGATCAAAGGGAATAATAGTTAGTTTGCCCATACACTGAGCTGCCGCTCAATGGGCTCCATTTATCTCCGACCACATTTAAAGAAACCGCACTTGTTGCGGTTTTTTTTCGTCTATTATTAATGATAACGGGTCAAAATAATTAGTTTGCCCAGACACTGAGCTGTCGCTCAATGGGCTCCGTTTATCACCGACCACATTTAGAAAAGCCCGTAACATGTCAAAGTGTCCGGGCTTTTTGCTTTTACAAACTTCTGAGCTGTCACTTTACAAGACTGCTCAGACACCAAGCTGGCGCTTGTTCGCTCCGTTTATCACCGACCAATTTTAAAAAAAACGCATTTACTGCGGTTTTTTTCGTCTGGAGTTTGAGCTCGTGGCTTAATTAGGCAAGCAGTGATTAACGCAGCACCTCGGGTATATAAAGAGTTGGACCAGAGGGAATAATAATTAGTTTGCCCATACACTGGGCTGTCGCTCAATGGGCTCCATTTATCGCCGAACACATTTAGAAAAGCCCGTAACGCTTCAACGTGTTACGGGCTTTTTGCTTTCTACAAACCTCAGAGGTAATTAGAGCAGCTTGGTCGTGTTTATAAAAGGCGCTTTTAAGCCCAAAGTCTTTTCTCTGTGTCCTCGGTGGTAACCGTCTTTTTAACCACAGAGAACACCGAGATCACAGAGGAAGGGACATAATTACTAATATTCACTATCTTAAAGGGCACTTAACCGCCATAACAAAAGAGTTGGGTCAGAATAATTAGTTTGCTCGTACACTGAGCTGTCGCTTTATAAGATTGCTCAGATATTAAGCTAAAGCTTATTCGCTGGGCCGTTTATCACCGACCACATTTTAAAAAAACCGCACTTGTTGCGGTTTTTTTCGTCTGGAGTTTAAGCTCGATGCACTAAATGTAAATTTTTTCTGCATATTTAACAATATGGGTGGGTTTATGTAACTGCTCTTCAATGACTTGTTTAAAGATCGCCTGTTTATCAGGCTCCCCATGGATTAAAAATACTTTATCGAGTTTTTCAAATTTGCTTATCCAAGCTAACAGATCGCTTTGATCGGCATGGGCAGAAAATCCATTGACCATGTGTATCTGTGCATTTACTTTGATATTTTCGTGGTAAAGCTGAATGGATTCGGCCCCATCAATCATTTTTCGACCTAAGGTGTCCTGCACTTGATAACCGACAAATATGACACTGTTACGCTCATCCCATAGACGATGTTTAAAGTGCTGTAAAATTCGCCCGCCAGTACACATACCACTCCCTGCAATGATGATGCAGCCGCTTTCTATGTTGTTAATCAGCATTGAATCATTGTTTTTGAGTGCATATTGCAGATAAGGAAAGTCAAAAATAGTGCCGTCACGCTCAAGCAATTTTTTGGCAGGCTCATTTAATTCAGAATGGTAACGAGTATAAATTTGGGTAGATCGCATGGCCATAGGCGAGTCTAAAAACACTTGGCATTTAGGCAGCTCTTTGTCGTAATACATCTGCTTCAACAGCAGCAAAATTTCTTGCGTGCGTTCAATCGCAAAGGAGGGGATCAGCACATTACCCTTATTATTTAAGGTCTTAATAATAATCTCTTTAAATTCATCAACAGTCTCTTTTAAACCACGATGATTACGATCCCCATAGGTTGATTCAATATAAAGCACATCGGCTCGTTTAGGGAAAGAGGGGGCGGGCATAATTAAGTCTCGGCGACCGCCTAAGTCTCCGCTAAAGACGACCGACTTGGAGAGTCCTGCTTCATCAAAATCGATTTGCACTGTTGCCGAGCCAAGAATATGTCCGGCGTTACGAAAGGTGATTTTTACCTCTGGCGAAAGTTGGATGCTTTTATCGTACTGCGCATATTGGATGGTTAAATCAAACACTGCTTTTGCATCATCAGTGGTGTAAATAGGTAGACGGACCTGTTGTTCATTACCGGATCGTTTGGCTTTTTTAAGTGCTATTTTATAATCTTCCTCAGCAATTTTAGCACTATCCATTAAGATAACTTCCGCTAAGTCCATGGTCGCTCGTGAAGCAAGGACTTTGCCGTTAAAACCCTCTTTGACCAGTTTAGGGATACGTCCAACATGATCTAAATGCGCATGGGTAATCACTAGAATATCGACTGTTTTAGGATCGAAACCAAAGGGTTCAAATGTTTTATGCTCACCACGTCCTTGGAAATAGCCGCAATCAATTAAAATCTTAGGCCCATTTTCAAGTTGTAAAAAATGGCATGAACCGGTAACCGTCTCAGCAGCCCCGAATGATTGGATAAAAGACATAAAACACCTCCATTGTTGATACGAACACTTCGGATGATTTAATTAATTTTATTATATTTCAATAAGTTACTTTGTCTTGTGGGTTTCGTAACCGATTGATTATATTTGTTGACATTGAAAACTGTCCAGAGTGTTATTGATACACTTTTAACTATAGCATGCTTGTGTTTATAAGAGATATTTTGCACATTTCAGTTAGCAGGGGAATTTTAAGCGCAATATAACGCGCTTAAAAACCTGATAAAAAGCTGTTTTATGCTGCACTTAATAGCGTTTGATGATGGGGGTTATTGAATTATGCTATTAATAATTGATTTAGCGGCTGACTAGAACAATACTTTTTTGTTATACCAACTCCTCACTTTAATGCAATTATTAAGGATCAGTATGTTGACCTATGAAGATATTTTAATATTTTGGTTTAAAGAGTTAGATAAATCACAATGGTGGGTAAAAGATCAAGCGCTTGATACTTTGATTAAAGAGCGGTTTCTTGAATTGCATACAGCCGCCAATAAATGCGAGCTTTACCCATGGCGGATAACAGCAGAAGGGCGATTGGCTGAAATTATTGTTTTAGACCAGTTTTCTCGCAACATATTTCGGGATTCACCGACCTCATTTGCTTCTGATTCATTAGCCCTGGAACTTGCTCAAGAGGCGATTACCGTTGCTGCGGATAAAAACTTAAATGCACTGCAAAGAAGTTTTTTATATATGCCATTTATGCACAGCGAATCACTTGAAATCCATCAAGTCGCGATAAAACTGTTTAACGACATTGATATTCCCTTGAATTTGGAATTTGCAATTAAACATAAAGAGGTGATCGAAAGATTTGGTCGATACCCACACCGCAATAGTATTTTAAATAGAGTATCAACAGAAGCAGAAATTAAGTTTTTAGAACAACCGGGATCTGTCTTTTAACTCGTATTTTCAGTTCGATTAATAGCTGGAAAGGAAATATTATAATTAGTTTATACAAATAAACTAAAAAACACTTCCGGCTGGGATTAAGCCGGCGTATTTTGTTTGTGCGGATCAGCTTCCTCAGAACATTCGATCTTAAGTCAATAGGCCAACTTATTGTTACTTTTAGCGCTTGCCGGACTGTTTAACTCTGACTCTCGCTCTAAAATCATGCAATGCGATTAATTTATCATCACTCAACACTTAATAGTTAAAATAACAATTGACGATTTACAGACAACTCAGTAATATCTGCCTCGTTGTTAAGGCTGAATGCCTGATAATAAAAGCAAGTTTGTCGGTGGTTAGTGAAGTTTAGTAGCGCGCCTCCTTG
>JBLIEH010000058.1:0-8910 GCA_047632875.1 Psychromonas sp.
AAAGTTATATTCGTTATACACAGACATTTTTCCGTCTTTTCTAAAAGCAATCACTTGATAAGGATCCGTATTGCCAGGTACGTCCATTCCAGGTGATGAAGCAGGCATCCCCGGAACCGCTAAACCTGTAATGGCAGGTTTTTGTTTTAATAAACGTTGGATATCAGAAACCGGGACATGCCCTTCTATAACGTATCCTTCTATTGTCGCGGTATGACAAGATGCAAGATTTCGTGTGATTCCATGCGCTTTGTGGAGTTGATTATTATTAGCTTGCTCTATCACTGTCACCTCAAAACCGGCTTGTTCAACATGTTTAGCCCAAGCCTTACAACAACCGCAATAGGGCGATTTGTATAAGGTCATTTCGGCTGCAAATGCACTGCCTGCAAATAGAAAAAGGGTAATAAGTAGTGTTTTAAATTTAATCATAATATTTTCCATTTTTTATTTTCATAATCAGAATATATTCCATAGTCTATTGTTATTTAAGCTTAACTTAAGCCCGCTGGCCCTAAAACATAAGATAGCATAGCGGTAATAGCTAAAATCATCGCTGCAATGAGCATTTCATTCCTGATTGATTTTTGTAGTTTGTGGCAACATGCTTCTTCTTGTACTTCTTCTACAAGATGATATTTATGGTAAGCGGCAATCAGTAAGATACTGACGACAAAGATGAGTTTTAGCAGTATGGCTTGACCATATTGCGTGGTAAATAACTCGAGCGGATTGGCGAAAAACAAAAATAACAAACCAAAACCACAAGCTATTAATAAGCCGACCATAAACATCGCAATTTTGCCAAATAAGTCCATCAACTTATACAGCGTAGGGGGTTGCAATAATTTACAACTAATCCATAGGGGATATAGCGCACCTATCCACCAAGCCATAGTCACAACATGAAAACCTACCAACCACCTTGCCACCCCGCCAATATCGACACTATGGCCAGTAAAGGTAAATGAATAGGCAAAACTAAAGATCGCCGCTAGATACAAGAATATAAAGATTGCATGCTTTAAACTAAACTTTTCATAGCGCGCATTAAGATTGCCAAAAAATAAGGCAAAGCCTAAAACAGTAAATGCGAGCAAACGCCATAACACCGAATCACCCACCGCACTTTGCCAAAGAAAACCTATCATATCAGGATCAAACATACCTGATAATCCAGTTTCAGAAAAAGCCCCCACTCGAATGAAAAAATTCATAATGACCGCGATAAAACCCACAGCACTATTGATCACAATATAATTAATAATCGACTTTTTATTAACTGAGGGACTTATTAAGGCAGCTATAAAAGGGCCGCCAATCGCAGCAGCGACTCCCAAATAGATCAATAACTTGGAGACTATATTAGCATAGTCCCACAAAGTAATTTCCATCATAAAGACCTCAACTAATCATGGCTGTTATTAAGGCCATCTGAATTGCTCGGCATTTTTTTCATCTCAGTAGCATGCAGCATAAATGAAAAGTCTCCTTTCATTTTATGCGCATCTTTTCCCATCGCTATCCACTTAACTTTATAACTGCCCGTATCGAGTATAGGCAATGCGAGACTGAAGGTAGTTTCAAAGTTTTTACTTGGTTTATTCATCAGTTTAATCGGTTCTCCTGATTGATCCGTTAGTTGCACTTTGACCAATTTCACTTCCATAGAGAACTCAAGCATCAAGTCTTCAGGAGGCTGATTTAACATCGCGTCATTTTCTGGCGTTGAATGTGTCAACCCCGAATGAGCACTCGCTAAACTACTTAATAAAGCCAAAGTTAATATTGCTACAATTTTAAAAAATTTCATTTTTACCTCATTTCACTTTTAGTTAAAACCAGGCACTGAATACCAGTGCCTTTGGGAATTTAGTTGTCTTTGCAACTCTGCTTTAATATCTCATTCACTTAAGTCTTTGCTTGAGTGCTAGCAAAGACTGTTAAATAAGGGTTAATTAGATCTTAACTGATTAATTGCTGATGCTTTTTAAGCTGCTCTTTAATTTCCCCCAAAATCAACTTTATTTCAGTTTTATCTTGAGTTTTATCTAACTGCTTAAACAGATCATTAAGCCCGGCAATACTCTGCATATAGATAATATGCTGATGATGTTGTGCTGCACTCATACCTTCCATGCTTGGCATAGTCGACATATCATGATCAGCACCATTCATCTTCATATCAGCATTATCCATATTAGAATGATCCATGCCTGGCATAGCCGACATATCATGATCAGCACCGTTCATCTTCATATCGTCATTCGCCATATTAGAACTATCTATTGCCGCTATCTCTTTGCTGTCCATATTTGCATGTTCCATTTCAGACATCCCCATCTTCTCATGGTTCATCCCTGCTGCAGGCATCTTTTTGATTTCCACTGGTGCTTGCTCAGCCGTCATCGCAGTTAAGGTTAATAGCTCATTGAGGTGCTGCTGCATCTTCTGCGCATCATTACTCTTAACCCCTTGTACATAACCGCGCAGTTCACTTTTAATGTACTGCATAGGGCCTCCCCTCTGCGTCTGTTTAATTTCATTGTGCTTTTGATCCGCAAATGCGCTTGAAAGCGGTACAGATAAAAATAATACCCCCCCCAGCGCTAATCCTATTTTTCTTTTTTTAATGTTCATTTGTGTTGCCTTTTTGTGTTTCATTAAATGCTTATTGATGTAACTTATTGTCTTAAATAAAGCGCCCTTAACACTTTTAAAGGACGCGTTTAAGGTATTGCTTAGTCCATATTAAATTGCTTGCGCAGGCTGATTTTTTTCCATTGAAAGTACACCGCAGGTAATATAAGCAGGGTCAAAATGATCGCACTGACCATTCCGCCTATCATCGGTGTCGCGATGCGCTGCATGACCGACGAGCCCGTACCATCACCATACATAATAGGGACTAAGCCCATCACCACAACGGCCACCGTCATCATCACAGGTCGTACACGTAACCCGGCACCTTCCATGACGGCTTCTTTTAAATCGTTGACGTTAAACAACTCAAGACGTTGATTTTTTTTAGATTCTAATGATTGGTTTAAATACAAAAGCATAATCACGCCAATTTCAATCGACACCCCTGCCAGGGCGATAAAACCAACCCCGACTGCAACTGAAAAGTTAAAACCCAGGAAGAACATCAACCAAATCCCCCCCATTAATGCAAAGGGCAGTGTAGATAAAATCAGCAAGACTTCCCCGACTCGGCGGAAGGCCATATACAGCAGAATAATGATAATAATGAGGGTCACAGGGATCACTTTTGCCAAACGTGCATTGGCCTTTTCCATATATTCATATTGACCAGACCAGACCAGTGAATATCCTCCCGGTAAGATTATTTGCTCATTAACAATCCGCTGTGCATCTTTAACATAGGAGCCCAAATCGCGATTTTCGATATCCACAAAAATCCAACCATTAAGACGCGCGTTTTCTGTTTTTATCATAGGCGCACCCGCTTCGATATAAACATTAGCCACGTCGCTTAAACTGATATTCATTTTACTCGGGGTCACAATGGGCAGGCTTTTGAGGGCCGTGAGCGAATCGCGGTAATCATTCGGATAACGTAAGTTGACCGGATAACGCTCTAACCCTTCGATGGTTTCGGTGATATTTTTACCACCAATAGCCACAGCAACCAGCTGCTGTATTTCAGCAATATTAAGTCCATAACGTCCGGCCTTTTGACGGTCGATATCGACTTTGACATAACGACCGCCCGTTACCCGCTCTGCGTACACAGACGCGGTACCTTCGACACCTTTTAAGATAGTCTCAATCTGCTTACCAATTTTTTCAATTTCACCTAAATCTGCACCGGCTATTTTGATACCAATAGGCGTTTTAATGCCCGTTGCCAACATATCGATACGCGTTTTAATCGGCATTACCCAAGCATTTGTTACCCCCGGGAATTGAATTAAATTATCCAGCTCCTTGGTTAACATTTTTTTGGTAAAACCCGCCCGCCATTGATCTTTAGGTATAAATTGGATAGTCGTTTCAATCATGGTCAGAGGCGCAGGATCGGTTGCCGTTTCGGCGCGGCCTATTTTCCCCCACACGGTTTTCACTTCCGGCAAGGTTTTAATCAGTTTATTGGTTTGTTGTAATAACTCGCGCGCTTTACCGATAGAAATTCCCGGATAAGTGGTCGGCATATACATTAAATCGCCTTCATCCAGCGGAGGAATAAACTCGCTACCAATTTTACTCACGGGATAAAAGCCAACCAATAACACCAGAAATGCAAAGCTGATGGCTAATAGCGGAAATCGTAAACTAAAGGCCAGCACAGGTTTATATAAAGCCACCAGAAAACGGTTTAAGGGGTTTTTATGTTCGGGTAATACTTTACCGCGGATAAAATAGCCCATTAATACCGGAATTAAGGTGATTGCCAGCCCAGCAGAAGCCGCCATCGCATAGGTTTTGGTGAATGCCAGCGGTGAGAACATCTTGCCCGACTGTCCCTCTAAGGCAAAAACGGGTAAGAAACTAAAAGTAATAATCAGTAATGAGAAAAACAGCGCAGGGCCAACCTCAAGTGTCGCTTTGCTTATCACCTGCCAGCGATTTTCATCCGTTAGCTCGGTTTTTTCCATGTGTTTATGAACGTTTTCGATCATGACAATGGCGCCATCCACCATGGCGCCAATGGCAATCGCTATTCCCCCTAATGACATGATATTGGCATTGATACCCTGCCAGGACATAATAATAAAGGCGACAAAGATACCCACGGGCAGGCTTAACAGCACCACTAATGAGGAACGAAAGTGAAACAGGAAAGCCGCACAAACCAAAATCACCACAATAAACTCTTCGAGTAATTTATAGTAAAGGTTCTTTACCGCGCTATTAATTAATTTCGAGCGATCATAAGTAGGAATAATTTCCACCCCATCGGGCAAACTTTTTTGCAACGTTTTGAGTTTGTCTTTAACCGCTGCGATCACACCTTGTGCATTCTCGCCAAAGCGCATTACAATCACGCCACTGACTACTTCACCTTCGCCGTTCAGTTCGGTAATACCGCGGCGCATTTGTGGACCTAAATTGATGGTCGCCACATCCCCTAATAAAAGTGGTGTACCTTGCGCATTTACTTGTAACGGAATAGCTTTAAGATCGGCAATGGATGAAATATAACCGGAAGTGCGCACCATATACTCCGCTTCCCCCATCTCAATCACACTGGCGCCGCTCTCCTGGTTGGCTTGCTGAATGGCATTAGTGATTTTGTTAAGCGGCAGGTTATAAGCACGTAATTTGTTAGGATCAACACGCACTTGATACTGCTTGATCATGCCGCCGGCGGTCGCCACTTCCGAAACTCCCGGGACAGTCTGTAGCTCAAACTTTAAAAACCAATTCTGTATACTCGTTAATTCACTTAAATCATGTTTTCCGCTTTTATCCACCAGCGCGTAACTAAATACCCAGCCTACACCCGTTGCGTCGGGTCCTAACGCCGAGCGTGCCGCCTCGGGTAAATCTGGCGCAACTTGCGATAAATATTCCAAAACACGTGAACGCGCCCAATACATGTCGGTATTATCATCAAAGATGATATAGACATAAGAGTCACCAAAAAATGAATACCCGCGCACCGTTTTCGCGCCCGGCACCGATAACATTGCAGTGGTTAAGGGGTAAGTGACCTGATCTTCAACCACCTGCGGTGCTTGTCCGGGATAGCTGGTTTTAATAATAACCTGCACATCACTCAGATCTGGAATGGCATCAATCGGTGTTTTCTGAAGAGAAAACACCCCGTAAGCGACAATCGCAGCGGTGATCAACAAAACCAGAATACGGTTTTTAATTGACCAATTTATCACTTTCGCAATCATAACGTCACCTCCCTAGCAGCGGGTACTGAAGCCTTTTTTTCTGGCAAGACGACATCAGACTCATCACCTAAATCGAGCCAATCCAGATCATCTTTAGCACTTGAATCTAATTCTGGTGCAGACTGAGACTGCGTCTTTTTGTGTTGTTCAATTTCCTGCATACGCCCAAAATCGGCACTGATGCTGGACTCTGAATCTAATAAAAATTGCGCCGAGGTGACAATTTTCTGCCCTTCACTTAAACCCGACAAAACTTCCACCGCATTTTTGTTTTCCAGCCCTAAATTAACCAGCACAGATTTAAACTTCCCCTCACCTAAGGCTAATACTACGCGATTCATTTTACCGGCATAAATCACCGCTTCCCGAGGAATCTGCAGTGTTCTTTGCTTCATTTTCGGGGTCAGCGTGACACTGGCGAACATATTAGGTTTTAATATCGCATTAGGGTTATCAAATTGCAGACGAACCCGCAGGGTACGATTGCTGGCATTCATTTCAGGGTAGATAAAATCAACCTGCCCGTTCCATTTCTGTCCCGGAAAATAATCTAAGGTCATAGAGGCTAAATCGCCGAGCTTAACTAATGATACTTGCGCGGCAAACACTTCAACGTCCACCCAAACCGTATCTAAATTAACGGCGGTGATCACTACAGTAGAAGGCGAAATAAACGCCCCTTCATTTAATTTAAGCTCCGAAATAGTGCCTTTTTGCGGTGCGTATACGGTAATATTTTGTAATACTTTTTGATTCTTAATTATTTTATTAATTTGATCCTTATTTACCCCTAATGCCTGCAAACGCGCTTTTGACGAAGTAATTAAAGGGCTACGGTTTAAGTTAATCGCATTAAATAATGATTCCTGTGCTTTCACCAACTCAGGGGAATAAAGATCAAACAGGGGTTGCCCTTTTTTAACTTCAACGCCCACGGATTTAACATAAAGTTTTTCAATCCATCCAGATACACGGCTATTGATTTGCCATAGCGCATTCTCATTGGCCTGCACTGTGCCTAATGTATTGATAGAGATATTTAATGGCTCGTTAACCACCTTTCCGGTACGAACGCCAAGATTATTTTCAACCGTCGCTGAGATTTTAACTAAGCCCGCTTCAGACTCGCCACCGGCTTCCTCGTAAACAGGGACCAAGTCCATGCCCATCGGCGATTTCCCCGGTTTGTCCCTTTGATAATTGGCATCCATCGGCGCGACCCAATATAAAATATTAGGTTCAGCTTTTTTAGCTTCAGCATCTTTTTCTGCATAAACAGGCACTAAATCCATGCCCATCGGTGATTTTCCTGGTTTGTCACGCTGATAATTGGCATCCATCGGGGCAACCCAATACAAAATTTCCGGCTCTGCTGTTTTTTCTGTTGTAGTAAACAAGCTATTGATTTGCTCATTATTGGAAGCGACGATGCCCACCACTAAACCAAGCATTAAAACTAAAAAGTAACGCATAATATTTTCCTATTAAAGGGCCTGAAAATAACGGATGTTTGACAGACTTTTAAGGCCATCGAAATACAGTTGTTGATATTCTAGAGTCAGGTTCTGCTCATGGATGTAGGCATCAATAACCTCTTTGAAAGGGCGCGTATTAGATTGATAACTTTGCTCTAACAATCTGGCATGCAGTTTCGCCTGTTTCAGCAGAGTCTCTTGGTAACGGCTTTGACGTGCTTGAAGTTGCTGATAATTGCTGATTTCAGCATTTAATAACGCATTAAGCTGGCGCAGTAACAAACGATGCTCAGCTTGCTTCTGTCCTTTGTTATATTGCGCAGAGATAAGTTTTTGATCCTGGCGTTTATCGGTAAATAAGGGAATATCCATAGACACAAAAGCGCTCAACAGATCCGATCTTGGCTCCCCCATATCGGTCTCACTTAAGCGATGTCCGTAACCCACTTCCAGTTTAAAACTGGGTTTATAATTCTGCTCCGCAAGTTCGATGCCGTTATCCGCCAGTGTAATACCTTGGACAAACATCTGGGCTTTCGGGTGATTGCTAAGCAATTCATAATGCTCGGTATTTTTGGCATTAACTGCTTTTACATAGGACAGGGTTTCTGGCCATTGCGGTATAACACTCGGCAGTGTCTGGTAGGCATATTCGCCGATATGCTCACTTAACAAACTGCGATAATTAAGCGATTGTTGATTTAACGCGGCAATTTTTTCATCAAATTTACTGATCTCAATTTCTGCAAAAATTAAATCTTCGTTTTCAGCGAGTCCTAAAGAAAATTTCGCTTCCAAATCTCGGTAAAAACCTGAAAACAGTTTTTTATTTTCTTTTACTATTCGTAATGATTTATCGATAAACAGAATTTTAAGCCACAGCTCACGCACGCTTTTCTTAACATTTAACTGCCGATCGAGGCCCTGAGAAACAGTCATATCAGCGCGTTGATTAAAGCTTTCCTGAGTCAATTCTCGTTGCGCACCACGACTAAATTGTTGTGATAAACCAACGCTGAGTTGGGTCATGGGATCTTGGTCTAATTGAAAACTATCCGTCGGCACGTTAGCCATGCCCAGCTTGATCATCGGATCGGCGAGCGTAGAACCGGCAATGCCCTGTGCAATCAATGCAGCTTGCTGGGATTGATAAATTTGTTGCGCGGGGTCGGATTCAATCGCTATCTGCTCAGCATCATGGAGGCTAATACCCTGGGCAAAAAGGTTAAAACTAAACAAAAATGTTAGACTAAACAGGCCGTTAACTGCCCGATTAAAAGTATGGCGGTGGTTTAATAAAACCCGCGAGGTGATTTTCATCATCACTTTCCTCTGCTATACCACTCCTTTTTATTGACCGTTCATTTATTCTCTTCAAAAAAGAACAACAATAAACTTTAAATACAGGAGTTAGGTAAAAATAAATTAATCTGTTTTTTGATAAATAGGCAAATTAATACGCTAAAAATCAAAGCCTTGGTTCAGCTAAAAACTGAACAAAAAACAGTTAACCTAGCAGAGGTGGACGATATAAAGATTCAGGAAGGTAATTAGGCGCGGCAGCA
>JBLIEH010000059.1:0-8896 GCA_047632875.1 Psychromonas sp.
TGATTAAACCCCACGCAATAAAGGCGCCAATATTTGGCATAACCATATTTGATAATAAGCGACCAAAGTTTTGCACTTTAATCTTGGATTGTGATGTCAGCATATGTTGCTCCGTGTGTATTTATTCACCTGAAATTGGCAAAATTATTGTTGTGGTTGAAATTTCACGGGCAAAACTACCAGATTATTTTAAAAGCGCACGTCACAGATAACAGTACGTGACATTGCGTACAAAAACACAGCAAAAATCAAAATAGGAAGAGACGTAGGTCACAAATAGCTCGGTAATATTAAGACAAAACACATAAATATTGAGGGTGCAAATGAGTATTCGTGATCTCTGTCACGACAATATGAAATTTTAAAGACAAAGCAAACGTGGCCTAGATCACGAAAATAAAACAAAATAGTGAAACAACAAATTTTACACACAGGGAAAGGTTATATAAACGGATTAAAAATAATAATAACCGTCCCATAGTGAAAAATATGTAATTTTATTACACAACTAAAATGCAGGATGAAAGCTATTACATCTTTATGACTGCACTCTCTGTTAATGCGCAAAAGATCCCTTTTTTTGATCCATAGACTCTCCTCCTGCATCGAGCGTTTTTAATGTTTATGAGGGTGTTTTGTATTGTCAATTTGGACAGTTTTTTTCACCACTGTCCATGACCGATTTTTTTTCTACGCATTTAGTGACAGAAACTATAATCAATACTGTTGCTATTGTCTTAGTCGTTTTAAGTAGTGGCCTTGCGCTTGCAACAGGTCGGGACAATTATCTGCTTCTATCGGATCACAAATAAAGTTTGCGGTGACAGATTCAAATAAGAGTATGGCATTGGAGATGATTGTGCCGTCGGTTTTGTCGGCAGTCAGATTTTAACTAATAACTAAACAGGTGGCATCATGAGTATAACGAGTTTGATAATATTTTTAGCCATTGGCGCGCTAGCCGGCTGGCTTGCTGGCAACATATTTAAAGGAAGAGGATTTGGCATCCTTGGTAATATTATTGTGGGCGTTGTTGGTGCAGTATTGGGTGGGTTTGTTTTCACTTTACTGGGTTTAACAACCGGCGGGATATTAGGCTCTATCATTACCGCGACGGTTGGCGCTATTATTTTGTTATTTATAATCAGTGTCCTTAAAAAGGCCTAGTTTAATAGCTGTTAATTATACCAAAAAACAAACAAGGTGATCAGTATAGCTTGTTAAGATCAAGGCTAACTGGGTTGTGAATTTTATTCAGAACATACTGTTCTTTACTATTTAGAGGTGAGCCAAAATCGTTGCATAGAATTTTACGAAGTGAGAACTATTGAATGCAGCTCAAGTCTTATTAGTATTAAGTTTTCCTGTGCATTAATTGCTTTGCTATATGAAAATGAACCTGAGGTATTGGCAGATTTTTTGCTTCTTCGGCAGCAGTCTGAATCAGCGAACAATACTAGGCATTAACCCTGATATTGTATTAAATTCGGGCAGAGAAGGAATTAAGACTTAGGGTAGAACGCTCTCACGATAAACTCGGTTTACGGGAGATAAGGATTGATGTGTGACTAAACAGGCTATTGCACTCAGCTACGCTGTCCGGTTTCGTGTGGTCTTTAAGTATTTCGGTCAACTGTGCCTGGTGCTGGCCACGCTTACGCTGGTGCCGTTGGCGGTAGCGCTGTTCCTTGGAGACACCTCCAGCAGTCTGCGCTATGGCATAGTGATCGGCGGATTGGCCGTCTTTGGGGGCAGTTTGGCTCGGCTGAGGGCTCCCGTCAAGATACAGTCTAATGAAGGCATGGCGGTGGTCGCGCTGATGTTTCTTGTCACTCCTCTGGTGATGTCCTATCCAATGATGAGCTCTGGGCTGGGGTTTTTGGATGCACTCTTTGAAGCCATCTCCGGCGTGACGACGACGGGGCTAAGTACCAAAACGACACTCGTTGATGCGTCGCCGACATTTCTTTTTGCCCGTGCCTGGATGCAATGGTATGGCGGATTGGGGATAGTTGTCCTCTCTCTGGCGCTGGTAATGCATCCGGGGTTGTTGGCAAAAGGACTGGCTGTCACCGAGGTAGAAAACGATGATTTAGTCGGTGGCACGCGGGCACATGCGCGCCGAGCGTTGATCGTCTATAGCGTTTTGACCGTCTTGGGTATCACCGTTTCCTGGTTGGCGGGAGTCGGATTTTTTGACGCTGTGCTGTATACCTTCGCGGCGGTCTCGACTGGGGGCTTTGCCCCGCATGACGGTAGTCTGGCGATGGTTGCCTGGCCCGCACAGTTGTGCCTTACCCTTTTATGCTTCGCCGGTGCGATCCCGCTGACGCTTTACTACCGTATGTTAAAGGAGAAGCGGGAACTGGCGGTGGACTTTCTGCAACTTAGGGCCTTGCTCATTGCTTGCATTATCGTTTCACTGGCGGTGGGCTCAACCATGTGGCTGAGTGGCGGTATGTCCTTGCCGAAAATACTCCAGCACGCGCCCCTGATGGCCCTTTCCGCTCAGAGCACCGCGGGCTTTTCGTCGATTCCCGGTGAGCAGCTCGATGCAGGCTCTAAGCTGGTTCTGACTTTCTCGATGCTCGTGGGAGGCGGCTCAGGTTCGACGGCAGGCGGATTCAAACTGTTGCGACTGTTGATCGCGCTAAGCGTGTTGCGCTTGCTCATTTTGCGGACCTGCCTGACCCAACATGCGGTGATCGAACCCCGGCTGGCAGGTCGCCGCTTGCAGAGCGAAGAGATTCAGGCGGCTCTACTGCTGATAGTCATCTTCGTTGTGGTCATCGGGCTGTCATGGCTGCCGTTTGTGGCAATGGGCTACAACCCGCTTGATTCACTGTTTGAAGTGGTTTCGGCAACGGCAACCGTAGGGCTTTCCGCCGGTGTTACGGATGCCACATTACCGCCCTTACTGAAAGGGATTCTGTGTGTTGACATGCTGTTAGGAAGATTGGAAGTCATGGCGTGGTTGGTCATGATATATCCGGCAATGTGGTTTGGCAAAAGAATGGAGGGAGTATGAGAATAGTTTTTATTGGAGCGGGACAAGTGAGCGTCGCAACGGCCAAAGCACTTTCCAACAAAGGCCACGAAGTCATCATAATAGAGATAAACAAGGCCAAGATCGATGAATTGTCAGAAGAGATTGATTGCAGTTTCCTGCAGGGTGATGGCAGCCAGCCGAACACTCTGCAAGAGGTTAATCCCACCGAGACCGACTTTCTATTCTGTCTTAGCAGTAGCGATCAGGCGAACGTCATCGCCAGTCTGATAGGCCGTTCACTCGGTTTCAAGCGAATAGTGACGAGCATAGGTGATCCGCAGTTCGAGGGCATATGCCATGAGCTGGGTCTGAAGGATACTATTATTCCTGCCCGCACTATCACCCGTTACTTGGTGGACATGGTGGGCGGTAGCGAAAACATGGATCTATCGACTATCATCAAGGGTAAGGCGCGGTTATTTATGTTGACCGCAGAAGGGGACGATGCGATCACAGCCGAAGATCTGCAATTGCCTGCCGCTGCCAAGATCATTTGCTACTATCGGCACGGTAATTTTGCACTCGCCGATCAAGATACTGCATTCCAAATAGACGACGAAATTGTGATTCTGACCGATAGCAAACATATACGCGCGCTGCAGGAGCGTTGGCAGGCGAAGCAAGCACAAGAGGAACCGATGGATTTACCCTCAAATAAAAATAACTAGTTGGTTGTGATATCCATAGCTGCCGCGTATTTCGTCAGGCAGTTACGCGAAATGCGCGCAGCAGGGCGGCGAGGATCTGGAAGGTGCAAATTGGCCTAAAAGCATTGCATAACGACGCGCTAAACTGGGTACGCTAATGCCGGATTATATTTTGGTATTTTATAGGGATCTAATAGCTACATAAAAAATACAGATAAAACCTAGCTGCCAGAGCGAAGACACAACTTGTCAATTGATATTACATTTGGGTTCAGTTGCTGCTGCTGTTTGATTAGGTGAGCCTGTCATTCACCTGAGTTTGTAGGGGGGGAATTTAGTCATTGTCACACTCGGAAAATATAACCTAAGAAGATGTCAATACTAGTTAGAGTGGGGTTGTGAGTTATAAAAGGCTTGATTAATAAATATCCTAAGGTCTGTTTTTACAGAGTGGTGAAAATATTTTCACCACTTAGTTTTTAAGCAAAAAATGCTTGGTTTATATACTCGGTTTTTATACTTTATTTTTGGTTTTTATTCCTTTTACTTCTTGCCATTACGTTTTATGAAATGGTACTTCATATAACCGGCAAAAATAGCGTTCAACACCATCATGATCGTAAAAGAGACCACGACTGATTCATTCATTAACACAGAAAAATAATTCATTTTAACCTCCTGCTTTTACATATAAAGTAGATGACGGTAGTCACCCAATTAAGTCCTTGTTGTCTTATGTCAAGTCCTTATTTGTTTAAAGTAGTTGAAAAAATAATTAAAAATTTGATCTAACACAAAGTTGTTATAGAAAAGGTAAAAATTTTCATTGCTAGTGGTTTAGATCACTATTAATCAAGGCTGGGAATCTACAAAATTGGGAAAGAAGCTGGTGGTGAAGGAAAAAGTGAGAAAAAGGTATGATTTTTATTATTAAAAATAAATCGGCTTGGCCTGATAGGGGAGATTAATGGACCCTGTTTTATACAATCTAGTCTGGGTCCAATCGGTAAAACTTAATTAAATAACCGGTAACTGAACTGCAGTGGGATAGAATATTGCATCAACTTCTTAAACTCTTCCCGGGGAAGTTGTATTAAAGAAATATGGTCACCAGCCTCCAAATATAAATTATCCTGCTCCATTAAAAATTCATCATAGACTCTATCGATTTCATAAGCCTGAGCGAGAGGTGGGACAGCGCCATGTTTACAATCTTCAAAAAATTCGTAAATGTGAGATTCTTTCATAAGGCGAAACTGGCGATCAAAATGTGTATTTAATGCATGTAAGCTGATTTTGTGACTCGCGGGTAAAATTGCCATCAATTGACCACCCTGAAGATCTTCAAGCATGATCGCTTTGACAAGTTGTGATGTTTTAATATGGGCTTGAATCGCTGAGCTAAGGGAATTCTTACTGGGTTTGTGCTGCAATAATTGGTATTTGATATGATTTTTATCCAGGTATTCACCTACTTTTTTTGCAATGCCCATAGAATATCTCCCTCAATGAAAATGATATTAAAAGTATAGCTCAAGGTGAACTACTGACGTAATAAGTTGGTTTTCAAAATCAACTATTAACCAATAAAGTAGATAATAATAAATAATTTACTTACCATAAGGGGAGCAATACCCAAACCACTTGAAGGTACATATTTTCGCCCGGATGTTATGCACTTTGAAGTTGTGGCTGCCATAGGTCAAATTTTTTCAATGCGGGTATATAAATTAATGACACAGGATATTATTCATGCGTTTAACCCTTTTCCGTAAGTTATTTATCTCCCTGCTGCTGATTAGTAGCATCATGATGGTTGGCATGGCGCTGCTGATTAACAATAGTTTTCAAACCGGATTGCAGAATTACCTTAACCAACGCGAAATAGAAAAAATGCAGGTTATTGCCGAACAAGTAAGCCAATATTACTCGCCTGAAAATGGCTGGCAGACAATCCAAGAAAGTCCCGATTTATGGACAGATCTTTTAAGACAAGTCGGAGAACATTCGCTTAGAGGAAGGGGGCGGTCGAATCGGGATCGTCCTCCAGAAGAGCGCTTGTTAATAAACCCACGCGTTTTTCTGTTAAATATACAGGGAGAAGCTGTTCTGCATCGAGCCAGAAAAATTCAGCAGCGTAATGAAAGCGGGGAGTTTATTAAAGTGCCTATTCTATTAGATGAGCAAAATATTGGCTGGATTGCGATTATACAAAGAGAGATGATCACCGGAAAATTGACTAAAAGTTTCTTTAAACAGCAATTAAATAATTTTTACTGGATTGCCGCTTGGGCAGCGCTATTTTCTTTTGTTGTTGCGGCTTTATTAGTACGACACTTTCTGCAGCCTTTAAAAAATCTCGGTCTTAGCGTACAGGCATTACAAAGTGGCGATTTTAACTATCAAATCCAAGTGAAGGGGCAGGATGAGTTAGCTGAATTATCCAAAACCTTTAATAATTTAACCACTACGCTTAAGCTGCAAAAACACTCAAGAGAGCAATGGATTGCGGATATCTCCCATGAATTACGCACGCCAATTGCCGTTTTAGTCAGTGAGATCGAGGCGATTGAGGATGGTATTCGCAAACCTGAGCCTAAATACATTAAATCATTACATGAGCAGGTGATGAATCTCAGTCGCCTTGTTGATGATCTTTATCAATTATCACTTTCAGACGCAGGCGTGCTGACTAAAAATGCAGAGCAAGTAAATTTAACCCAGTTGTTAGATAATATCGCGAATCAGAATGAATTACGTTTAGCTGAAAAGCATATCCACCTGCAGCGTAGTTATGATCCAAACCAGGCAACTCTGTTACAGGCTGATCCTAATGCATTATCGCAGCTTATTTTAAATCTTTTTGAAAATAGTTATCGTTATACTAACCCTGATGGGCAGCTCAAGCTGACTTTGTCGCAGAGTCTGGGGACGGTTGAGCTGATTATCGAAGATAGTGCCCCTGCTGTACCCGATGAAGCCTTGCCGAAACTCTTCGAGCGTTTATTTAGGGTTGATAAATCGCGCAGTAGAGCCAATGGAGGCTCTGGTTTAGGTTTATCTATTTGCCAAAATATTGTCAAAGCACATGGTGGACTGATTGCTGCAAATCACTCACCTTTAGGCGGCCTGCAAATCAAAATCACCCTCCCTGTCAAGGATATTTAAGAGATGAATTATCAAGATAAAACGATTCTGATTGTTGAAGATGAACCGGCACTGGCCAGGGTTTTATGTGAATATTTTATACAATCTGGATTTCAAACACATATTATTGATAATGGAATGGAAGTTGTCGATTGGGTTAAAAGCCATCAACCCGACTTGCTGATTCTTGATTTAATGTTACCCCAGCGTAACGGCCTTGATATCTATCGAGAGTTACGCACTTTCAGTCAGGTACCCGTGGTGATGGCCACTGCAAGGATTGACGAGATCGATCGCCTGTTAGGGTTGGAATTGGGTGCAGACGATTATATCTGTAAACCTTATAGTCCCAGAGAGGTGGTGATCAGAGTTAAAAATATTTTACGTCGTGCGAAGGAGGGCAATAGTACAGCGCAGGGATATGCTGGATTGCAGATTGATGAACAAAAAATGCAGGTATCCCTTAATCATAAGGCGCTTATTTTGACTCCGGCAGAGTTTCGTTTATTGTCATTTTTTAATAAACATCCGGAGCAAGTTTTTAGTCGGGAACAATTAATGACCCAAATATACTCAGATAGTCGCATCGTAACTGACCGAACCATTGATAGTCATATTAAAAATTTACGTAAAAAACTGCAAGACGTTGCCCCTGAAAGCGAATGCATCAAATCCATTTACGGCATTGGTTATAAATTAACGCTATAAGAATCCATTTACGGCATTGGGTATATATAAATGAACGCTATAAAAACCCATTTACGGCATTGGGTATATATAAATGAACGCTATAAGAATCGATTTACGGCATTGGGTATATATAAATGAACGCTATAAGATTCCATTTACGGTATTGGTTACAAATTAATGCTGTAAAACCCATTTACGATATTGGTTACAAATTAATGCTATAAAAATCGATTTACGGCATTGGGTATATATAAATGAACGCTATAAGATTCCATTTACGGTATTGGTTACAAATTAATGCTGTAAAACCCATTTACGGTATTGGTTACAAATTAACGCTATAAGAATCCATTTACGGCATTGGTTACAAATTAATGCTATAAAAATCGATTTACGGCATTGGTTACAAATTAACACTTTAAAAATCCTTTTTTTCTCCATATTTCCTGCACAGTTGCTCTCTATAGTTTATTCATAAAGAAAATCATTGCCTGCCAAGGGTGATGATTTATGAATTTCCCAACAAGAATAAGAGAGGCAATACCATGAAAAAATTACTGTTGATCACTGGTGCTTTATTAATGGCAACCACCCATTCGACCTTCGCTGCGCAGCAAGATCAGAATGCTTCAACGCAAAAAGTCAATAAACATCGCATGACATTTGCCCAACTGGATACAAATGCCGATGGTTTTTTATCAAAAGATGAAGTGCGCGGACGTTTATTGGCAAACTTCGGTAAACTCGATAGCGAGGGTAATGGCACTCTTTCACCGGAAGAGTTTGATGCCGCCGCTAATCTGGGCAGGCAAGGCCGCCCAAGCTTTGCACAATTAGACGTCAATAAAGATGGTTTTTTATCAAAAGATGAAGTGCGCGGCCGTTTATTAGCGAACTTCGATAAAGTTGACAGCGATGCCAGTGGCACACTTTCAGGCGATGAGTTTAATGCCCGGATAAAAATGGATAGGCATGGGCACAAAGGAGATCGCCCGACCTTTGAGCAGTTAGACAGCAATGGTGACGGTACGCTTTCAGCCGATGAGTTTAATGCCCGAGTAAAAATGGGTAAACAGGGTAAAAAAGGAGATCGTGGTCATCATCCAAGCTTTGAACAATTGGATCTTAATCATGACGGTTTTTTAGCTAAAGATGAGGTGCGCAGCCGTTTATTGGCTAACTTCGATAAAGTTGACAGTGATGCCAGCGGTACACTTTCAGCCGATGAGTTTAATGCCCGAGTAAAAATGGGTAAACAGGGTAAAAAAGGAGATCGTGGTCATCATCCAAGCTTTGAGCAATTGGATCTTAATCATGACGGTTTTTTAGCTAAAGATGAGGTGCGCGGCCGTTTATTGGCTAA
>JBLIEH010000060.1:0-8868 GCA_047632875.1 Psychromonas sp.
TCCAGCCCTGCTGATGTGCTCTTATTTGAAATTTTTCAACTGATATTTTTAATGTATTCACTCTGATTGCACGACGCAGAGGCCGTTGGCACACATCTATAAAATCTTCTATTTTGAGTTGCTTTGGTAAAATTCCTGTCATCTTGTCGATAAACGCCTGCGGGAGTAGGGTATTATTGTGCATTATAATTCCTTTAAATGTGCGCGAGGGATGCGCACGGTATAACAAATTTCCGGATTGCTAAAGCTAAGGTCTAGGGATCGCGAGTGTCCAATTTAACCATTCTTCCTGCATTTCATTTTTCAGCCTAAAACGAGAAAATGCATCACTCATAGGTTGTAAAGACTGGTTATCTGGCGTGCCCATACTTATGCCTCCCTTAATTAAAGAAGTTAACGAGTTAGCCTTCAAGGCCACACCTGTGATGCCTACATTTAAATTAAACCCGGAAGCCGGCCAAAAAATAGAATTTTGACGAATCAAATGGGAGTATTTAGGGTAGATGTTAATGGTAATCTCTACCCCCGCTGCATTATAGGATAAGCGTTTTGAAATTACTTGCCCTATCTGGATTTGACGGTGGTAAACAGGGCTGCTTATGTCCGTAGAGCCTGCATTATCGGCAGTCAAAATAAGCGGTAATCCGGATTGATCTTGTGCCAGAAGTGGTTCTGAATCTTCGCCGGTAAAATATTTTTCAGTGATCCCTTTGCCAAGGGATACATTAATGTAGGCACCGGTTACTAAAGTTGATAAATTTTTAACCCCCGATAAGCTCGCTTCACTGTTTACCATCCAAAAGCGGCTACCTTGCCGGGCCACTTGTTTGGCAAATTCGGGTTTAAGATTGACCGTTGCCCGCACTTTCTGTTGTGTTGTTAGCGTTAAGTCGACAACTTCACCTACCACTAAGCCTTTAAGGCGTAACTGACTGCCTGTTTGTAAATCCTTGGCTTGATTAAAGGTCAAACTGATTAAGCTTGAGGGTGTTGTTGCCTGCGCCTGGTTGTCAAAAAGTTTGTATTTACCATTGCTGTATTTATTGTCTATTTCTTTATTACCTGGACCCACCGAAATTCCCCCTGCTGCAATGGATAATAAAGATTCAGCTTGTATTTTTAAACCGCTAAGACCCGCATTGGCGCTAAAACCACTGATATTCCAGAATACACTCTGATCATTGATGAGGTGTTTATATTGCCCTTTAATACTGAGGGTGGTTTGCATTAAACCCGAATTATCAAGCGAAAAATCATGCACTTCGCCAATGGGCAGTTTTCGATAATAAACCGGAGAGCCTTCGCTAACAGAAGGTAATTCTCTGCTTAAAATTTCAATAGTACCAGGTTCGCTGAAAATATTAAGGCCCATTTTTACCAGCGCCTTGGAGGGGTATAATCTGAAAAGTTGATCTTTATTTAATAATGCGACCGGGTGTGATTTATGGACCGGTTTTTTGTTATACAAGCCTATGCCACCGGAAATTAAATTTTCAAGTGGTGTCGATTGAATCTCGACTCCCTTTAAGGACGCTTTGAAGTTCACCCCATTGAGCAGATAAAATTGGCTGTGTTTGTTGATCAGATAATGATACTGATGGTCAATATCAATGTGGACCGCGATAAATCCTTCCTTTTCTGAAAAATTTAAAGACCTTATTTTCCCTATTTTGAGTCCTTGATAAGTAATCGGGGCTTCCGGGTTTAGTCCGGTAGCATCTTCGGTTAATACTACCAGAGAAAGAACGGAATCTTTCGGAGATGCTGCTTGCTGAATGAGGAAACGTGTAGCCTTTTTACTGCTGCTTAATTGGCTGCTGTCAACGGGTTGAAAAGCAATATAATCCCCTTTGATGACATTGCCAATATTTTTTATTTTTGCAAAGGTGAGTGATGTTTGCTCAATCCAAAATTGTGATCCTTCGGTGACTAAGTCACTAAACTGAGGGTTAATCAGTGCAGAGACAACAAACTGTTCATCCTTTATTGAATATTCAATATCCGTTATTCTGCCAATGCCCAATCCTTTAAATAAAATCCCGGCACCCTTTGGTAAATTATTAATATGATTGGTAATAAGCTCTATAGCGAGCCCCGCTTTGCTGTCAGAAATGTTGTCAAATAATTGAAATTGAGCATTACCTTTAAGTTCTTCACCGGCCTCTGGTGAGGAAAAGGTAATGCCGCCTGCAATTAAAGAGGTGATGCTATTGAGCGAGATATCGATGCCTGTTGGTGATATATTTGCGCTTAACCCGCTAATGTTCCAGAATTTACTGTTGTTTTTGATCAAGTGTCTATATTCACCGTGAACAAAGGCGCTAATATTGACTGTCTGTCCTGATTTTTCTAAACGAATGTCGGCAACTTCACCCACCTGAATGTTTTTGTAGAACAATGGCGTACCGACATTGATCGATCCCGCATTTTCACTTTGCAGATTAATAAGCCGGGCGTTTTCAGGAATGGTAATGGGTTGCTCTGTTTGTGCGATAAAATCAGTCGTATAATCCCCATCACCCAATTGCAAATTAATATAACTACCGGAAAAAAGGGTGTCTAAACCCGATATTGAAGTAAGCGATGCTTTGGGTGAAACTAACCAAAATTTGGTGTTCTTACGGAGCATAAATTTGGCGTGAGATTCAACTTCTGCAATAATATTCACCCCGCTGGTTGCATCCAGCTCCACTTTTTTGACCGTACCGATGATCACGCCTTTATAATGCAGTTTAGTTTTGTCAACTATGATGCTTTCCGCATGTTCAAAGTGGATTTTAATGGTCGCATTAGCATGGGTAATATTTTGAAATAAAAACCAGGCACCTAACAGTGCCGCAACCGCAGGCAGAAACCAGATGGGCGATATTGTTTGCGACTTGACAATTGTTGCCTCTGTCTTTGAATCTTGTTCACTCATTATTTTTTAGCATCCCAAATTAAACGCGTATCAAAACTGTTTGCAGCAAACAGGGTGGTTAAAACGACTATGGTAAATGAGGATGCCGCTATTCCCGGATAAACAGAGAGTAAATGCCCTTTATCAAATACCGCAACCATGATTGAAATAACAAAAAGATCTAATATTGACCACTTTCCTATCCAATCCACTATATTAAATATCCAAAGTTGTTTTTTCTGGCTAAAGCGCCATTGAAATTGAATGGCGAGCAGGATAAAGGTTAATGCCATTATTTTGAAAATAGGGACCACTATTGAAGCAATAAACACGATGATTGCAATGGTCAGCATACCACTGTCAATTAAGCTTAATATCCCGGAGAAAATAGTGTCGGGGTAACGTATATTGTTTTTTAATAAATAAGTAATAGGGTATAAATTGGCGGGAAAAATAAACACCACAGAGGTTATCAAAAACGCCCAGGTCTTTTGCAAACTGTTTTTGGTGCGCACAGAAACAGGGTTTAAACAGACGGGGCAATGCGCTCTATCTGTTTTATAGGGCGAGTGATTTTCGCAAACTTTACAGAGTTGCAGTCCTTGTTCCATCCCTGTTTTCCCTGCTATTACACTATTCGCCATTGATATAACGCTCCCAATAAGCATGATTGCTATAATTACTGATAATAGTCATATCCAGTAGCAGCAAGGTAATCAAAAAATAGAAGCCCGAGCCAAAATAGAGATCAGAATAACTCATCAATTTAAAGACTGCGACCATTAAACTGACCATATAAACCTCTAACATTGACCAATGGGTCAGAGAGTGGGTGAGGTATAAAACTTTTGGCATATAGCTTGGAAAGTAATCATAGGTTAAACAGGCACTGCTAAAGGCGATACAAGAGATCAATATTGTCGGGGCTATGACGGCGCAAAATAATACTGCAATGGACACCACAGGCGCGCTATCAATCATCATAAACGCACCCTGCAATAAATTTGTGTCCTCGGTGATCCCCAGTAAATTGACTGAAATTAACGGAAAATAAAAAGCCGGAATCATCACCAGTAATGCGGTTAAAGAGAGTGCTAACAACACAGAGGGCCTGCACTTAGTCCTTTTATATATTGCCCCCCCGCAACGGCAGCATTTGGCCGCATAGTTTACAGCCAGAGGTGGAACATTTGAAACCATATCACAATGACGGCAGATTATTGTTTTCATTGAATAAATTCATATTATTATTGGGTTAATTAGAAAGATAGCAAACAAATGCGTATATAACAAAAATTTGCAATCTTAGCCTGACTTTAGTACTGTATAAAAACACATGAATAAAATTTAATTTATTATTACATTTTAAAGAGGCCACCGTGGCAATAATCATAAAATATATTGTAGAAAGAAAAGGTGTTGAAAAAATGACCTTTACCAGTAAAAAAGAAGCTGATGCATACGATAAAATGTTAGACAGTGCCGACCAACTTGCTGAATTTATTGGCACCAGCACAGTCACCCTTGATGATCAGCAACTGGAAGAGTTAGGTTTATACCTTGCCAGTAACAAAGAAATCGTAATGAGTTTATTTAAAGGTAATAGTTTTAATCCCGATAAGAAAGTAAAAAAAGATAAATAACAGATGCAGCTGGAAATTAAGTTGTCATCCGCACTTAACTTATTAACATTTCAACCTTTAACACTCCCTCTATTAAAGGCTACTTTTTGTGGCTTGGAAATTGGCGCTTTTCATAAGCGTCATATTCCTTTAAAATGCGCAGCTTATTTATCAATTATACAAATGCTTTTTGGTTGGAAGCATCACTGTGAGGAAATACAGCATGCCCATTATTACTCTTCCCGACGGTAATCAACGTCTATTCGATAACACTACCTCAATTATGGAAATCGCGGCAGATATCGGCCCCGGTCTTGCCAAAGCATGTATTGCCGGACGAGTTGACGGTCAGTTAGTCGATGCATGTGATCCTATTGAAAAAGACGCTAATATCGCAATTATTACCGCAAAAGATGATGCAGGTTTAGAAATTTTACGTCACTCCTGTGCGCATCTATTAGGGCATGCTATCAAGCAGCTATATCCTAACGCTAAGATGGCAATTGGTCCGACGATTGAAAATGGCTTTTATTACGATATTGATCTGGATATTACGATCAATGATGAAGAGTTGGCCAAAATATCAAAGCGTATGAACGAATTAGTGAAAACTAATTATACGGTTGTTAAGAAAAAAGTGTCAGTAGAAGAAGCAAAATCGGTTTTCAGCGAGCGTGACGAGAAATATAAATTAGAAATCATCGAAGGGATTCATCCTGACGATCGTCCCGGTTTATACCACCATCAGGAATATATTGATATGTGTCGTGGTCCACACGTACCAGTGATGAAATTCTGTCAATATTTTAAACTGATGAAGGTCGCCGGCGCATATTGGCGCGGCAATTCAGATAATAAAATGTTACAGCGAATTTATGGCACCGCCTGGGCTGACAAAAAACAACTCAATGCGTACTTAAAACGCCTTGAAGAAGCGGCTAAACGTGATCACCGTAAAATCGGTAAACAGTTAGACCTGTATCATATGCAAGAAGAAGCGCCGGGTATGGTTTTTTGGCACAGCAATGGCTGGACAATTTATCGCGAACTTGAAAAATATGTGCGAGAACAAACTGAAGCTTATGACTACCAGGAAGTAAAAGCGCCACAAATCCTGGACCGTGCGCTTTGGGAAAAATCAGGGCATTGGGGTAAATACAAAGACAATATGTTCTGCACCAGTTCTGAAAACCGTGATTATGCGATTAAGCCAATGAACTGTCCGGGACATTTACAAATCTTCAACCAGGGCCTGAAATCTTATCGCGATTTGCCGCTGCGTATGGCGGAATTTGGATCTTGTCACCGTAACGAACCCTCTGGCTCACTGCACGGTTTAATGCGTGTACGTGCCTTTACTCAGGATGACGCTCATATATTCTGTACGGAAGAACAAATTCTTGCTGAAGTATCGTCGTGTATCCAGATGGTATTTGAATGTTACAAAACATTCGGTTTTGATAATATTGTTGTCAAACTATCAACCCGCCCGGATCAACGTGTGGGTGATGATGCGACTTGGGATAAAGCAGAAGCGGCTTTGGCAAATGCATTGACTACCAATAATATCAATTATGATCTACTGCCTGGTGAAGGGGCTTTTTACGGGCCTAAAATAGAATTTACTTTATATGATTGTTTAGGTCGAGCTTGGCAATGTGGTACAATTCAACTTGATTTTTCAATGCCAGGTCGTTTAGACGCTTCTTTTGTTGGTGAAGATAACGAACGACATACACCGGTTATGATTCATCGCGCTATTTTAGGTTCTTTAGAGCGCTTTATTGGAATCTTAACGGAAGAGTACGCCGGCGTTTATCCTACATGGTTATCACCAAAACAGGTGGTGGTGATGAATATCACCGATAAACAGGCTGCTTTTGTCGACGAAGTTGTAAATAAATTAAAAAAATCAGGTATTAGAGCCATTTCGGACTTGAGAAATGAGAAGATAGGCTTTAAAATCCGTGAGCATACATTAAAACGTGTTCCGTATTTACTCGTTATCGGTGATCAAGAAGTAGAAGCCGGTGAAGTTGCGGTAAGAACACGTAAAGGTGATGATTTAGGTAAATTCAAAGTAGATGATTTTGTCGCTTATGTAAAAGAAGAAATCATTACACGCCGTTAAATTTATTAGGAGAATTTGTTATAAAAGGTGCAAAAAAAGCCCCACAACAGGGCAATAAACATCGTTTGAATGATGAGATCACTGGGACTGAAGTGCGTCTCTCTGATTCTGAAGGCAAACCAGTTGGCGTCGTTTCACTGGAAGAAGCAATAAATATGGCAATTGACGCCGATCTAGACTTAGTTGAGATCAGCCCAAACGCTGAGCCACCAGTTTGTCGCGTCATGAATTATGGCAAATTTTTGTATGAAAAGACTAAATCCGTTAAAGAACAACGGAAAAATCAGAAACAGGTTCAGTTAAAGGAAATAAAATTCCGTCCTGGGACTGATGAAGGCGATTATCAGGTAAAACTACGCAACCTGACTCGCTTTTTAGAAGAGGGTAACAAAGCCAAAGTAACACTGCGTTATCGTGGTCGTGAAATGGCACATCAATCCTTAGGAATAAATCTGTTAAACCGTATTAAAGCGGATTTGGCGGAAATATCTATTGTCGAGTCTTTCCCGAAAATGGAAGGCCGTCAAATGGTGATGGTGTTAGGCCCTAAACGTGCTAGCTAAGGCATAAAGTAGTGTTATATACCGGTTGCATTATTACGCAGCGGTATAAACATTCGCCTTACTGGTTTAATTTAAATTAGAACAATGCGGAGTTCGCAATGCCTAAAATGAAAACGAACAAAGGTGCTGCAAAGCGCTTTAAAAAGACTGCTTCTGGCGGTTTTAAGCGTAAGCAATCACACTTACGTCATATCCTTACTAAGAAGTCTACTAAGCGTAAGCGCCATTTACGTGCACAAAGCATGGTAAATAAAGTAGACGTACCACAAATCCGCAGAATGTTGCCATTTGCTTAAGTAAGGAATAAAAATGCCAAGAATTAAACGTGGTGTACAGGCTCGTGCCCGTCACAAGAAAGTCTTAAAACAAGCTAAAGGTTATTACGGAGCACGTTCACGTGTTTATCGTGTAGCTGTTCAAGCAGTTACTAAAGCGGGTCAATACGCTTATCGTGACCGTCGTCAACGTAAACGTGTATTCCGTCAATTATGGATTGCTCGTATTAACGCTGCATCTCGTATTAGCGGTCTATCTTACAGCCGTTTCATCAATGGTCTGAAAAAGGCTTCAGTTGAAATCGATCGTAAGATACTTGCTGATATTGCAGTATTTGATAAAGCAACATTTGCTCATTTAGTTGAAGTCGCTAAAAAAGCACTTGCTTAATTCGATTGCTGGTAAGTAATTAGATTTTTAAAAGGAGACATTACGTCTCCTTTTTTTATCTTAAATATTAGCAGCCAGACAATAATAATGCCTGAAAAGCGATATTTCTGCCCCTGTGAAATTTAGATGTGCCTCTCTATACACATTCATTTATAAATTAAAAATTTTACGATAACATTTTTCTTTTTAAAGTGACTCCTTGGCTTTAGTTACTTGACTTCATTTTGATCATCCTTAAACTACATCGTTTTATCCCATCGGAATGTTTTGCATGAAAGTTTCAGATTTCTCTTTTGAATTGCCGCCAGCCTTAATTGCTCGTTATCCTACGAAAGACCGTTCGGCTAGCCGTTTGTTGTCGGTGCAAGGAAATTCTGGTGAGCTAAAACATTTACGTTTTACCGATGTAGTCGATCTGATTGATGAAAATGATTTGCTTATTTTTAACGATACGCGGGTTATTCCTGCGCGTCTTTTTGGTGAAAAAGAAACGGGCGGAAAAATAGAAGTACTGGTTGAAAGGGTATTAGATGATAAAAGCTTCCTCGCGCATGTGCGCAGCTCTAAATCACCGAAACCGGGCTGTAAATTACGTTTAGAAAATAGCATTGATGCGTTGATGGTAAAACGTCAGGGCCCTTTATTTGAAATACATATTGATCATAGCAGTACGGTACTCGAAGTGCTGGAATCCATTGGTCATATGCCATTGCCTCCTTATATTGACCGCCCTGATGAAGATGCCGATAAAGAGCGTTATCAGACCGTTTATAATAAAAATCCAGGGGCTGTTGCGGCGCCCACGGCAGGCCTGCATTTTGATCAGGCAGTCCTTTCAAGATTGCAGGATAAAGGTGTAGATTTTGCGTTTGTTACCCTGCATGTCGGTGCGGGGACCTTTCAACCCGTCAAAGTCGATAATATACTCGATCATCAAATGCACAGTGAATATGCTGAGGTGTCGCAAGAAGTTATTGATAAAATAAA
>JBLIEH010000061.1:0-8828 GCA_047632875.1 Psychromonas sp.
AACAAGAACTGAAGTGCAACGCAAAGAGATGAAATGGACCATCTATAGCGTTGATGAGTCTGCTGAGTGATATTGAGCGCTGATGATAAATAAAGGGCGCAAAATCGGGTGGGGCTTATTTAGTTGTTTACTGCTGCTAATAAGTTTTCCCCTGTTTTCGGCCCTGAGCCCTTTGCTATTAAATGAGCAAAAAATAATGACCGCGCTTGAACGTCATTATGGCGACCGGGCTGCCGACAGGGGCAGAGCCTGGTTTAATATTCTGCATTCAGCACAACAGTTTAGTGACACAGAAAAATTAACCAAGGTTAATAATTTTTTTAATATGCTCTATTTTGTTGATGACCAGAAACTCTGGGGAGAAAGTAACTATTGGGCAACTCCGGTTGAATTTATTGGCGCTAACGGGGGAGACTGTGAAGAGTTCGCCATCGCAAAGTACTTTACCTTGTTAGCTCTGGGTATCGATGATCAGAAGATGCGTATTACCATGGTCAAAGCACTGCAGCTGAATCAATATCATATGGTACTTTCCTATTATGAGACACCCGGTTCAGTGCCTCTGGTGCTCGATAACTTAGATGGTAAAATCAAACCTGCCGATCAACGTCAGGATCTATATCCTGTTTATAGCTTTAACGGTGAACAACTTTGGCTTAACAAAGAAAAAGGACAAGGTGTATTGGCCGGTAAATCAGAACGCCTTACACGCTGGACAAATTTAAATCAACGTATGGAGTTTTCAAAGATGAAACAACCTATATTGAGAATGGAGTAAATATTCAATGACCTTGTTTAACCAGATAAACTCATTATTACTAGGACTATTTTTATTGGTGATGTCCAGTTTATTTTATTTTCAGTTTACCGAAACAAGCGCTTTTATGGGCAAACAGATGGAGTCGGATCTTAATAATACCAGTACTTCATTGGGCCTGATGTTAAAACCTCATCTGGAAACGGGTGATGTTGCGACGGTCGAAACTTTAATCAATGTTATTTTTGAAGGCGGTTTTTATCAAAATATCAGTCTGACCTGGCTGGCGGATCAAAAACAGCAAGTATGGAATAATCCGGTCACTATAGATGGGGTGCCACAGTGGTTTGTTAACCTGGGGTTATTTGAAGGGCAAATTAAAGAAACCGTTATTACATCCGGCTGGTTACAACTGGCAACGCTGAAAATTGAATCAAATCCGGCGATCGGTTACCGGGAATTATGGCGAATTATGACCAATATGGTAGTGGCTTTAGTGGCTATTTTTATTATCGCAATTGTTTTATTCCGCTTGCGTTTAAAAGTCATTCTAAAACCCTTAGATGAAGTTGCAGCGCATGCCCATGATATTGCTCAGCGTAAATTCAGTGAAAATTTACCCTTACCTAAAACGACTGAGCTTAAAAAAGTGGTCGAGGCCGTTAACTCCATGTCCGGACAATTAAAGTTAGTCTTTAATTCTCTTGATGATCAAGTGACTATATTAAAAAATGACAAATTGTTTGATGGCGTTTCGCAGCTACCCAACAGACAACACTTAGCGGGGCAACTGAGCAGTTGGTTAGATGAGCCAGGGATGGGGGCGCTGCTATTGGCCAAATTCGACTGGTTAGATGAGATCCATCATAAATTTGGTTTTCAAGTCCGTGATCAATCCATAAAAATACTGTCGGATAACCTGCAGAAAAGCTTGCCGAAAAGTTTTATTGCGCGTATTTCAAATACTGAATTTGCTTTTTTAATCGTGGATGCTGACGACAAACAGATAACTTCTTATCTGCAGCTGTTAATACGCTTAATTAATCAGGAAATGTTACAAGCAGGCTGTATTCCCAACCGAGATTTTGCGATTGGATTGAGTGAAAGGACGGCTAATATAAAGCCTGCCGAGTTGTTAGCGCAGGCAGATCATGCTTTGCAAAAAGCCCTTTTAGAAAATCAAATCAGCAAATGGTTTCAGCCTCATACTGAGCAGGAATTTAGCCAGGAAGAATGGCGTATTCGTCTTCTGGATGCGATTAGCAAAAATCAGTTTATATTCCAATGGCAAGTGGTACAAAGCATGAACAGTGATAGTGTTATGCAGCGAGAAATTTACAGTCGTTTAAAAATAGATGAAAAAGTTACCCGAGCTAATGAGTTTATGCCCTTTGTTGAACGTTTAGCATTAGGCCATCAGCTTGATAGACACATACTCGAAACGCTTATTAACACACAGCTACTGACGATTAATAAAGAGCCTATTGCGGTGAATTTAACCCGGGACAGTATAGCCAATAGCGAATTTCATACTTGGTTAAGCCAATTTTTAAGTAAGCTTGCCGATCCGCACCTTCTTCACTTTGAACTTCCCGAAGCGGGGGTTTTAAATTATTTAGATGACGCAATTAAACTGGCTAATATTATAAAAAATGGCGGGGCTCAATTGGGTATAGATCATTATGGGCAGCAGCTGGCCTCCTTCGAATACCTACAATTGTTAAAACCTTATTATGTAAAATTGGATCTTTCATTGTCTGGTTACCAAGATCAAGAAAAACAAGACAATCTGCAAAATCTAGAACTCTGCCGGGCATTGCTTAATATCGCACACGGCTTGGATATTAAAGTGGTGATCACCGGTATCGAAGATGATAAGCATCTGCAGATGGTCAAAATTTTGCGGGTTGAAGGTTATCAAGGTTATATATCACCCCCGGTTGATATCTAACCCCAATCTACTTGAAGATGCACCTTCAAGTAGATTGCTATAAAGGTCTTTATTGTAGCGGTGTTAAGCCGCTTTAAACTAGCCTATTTAGTCTTTCCACAGACACTTATTTGCAATGACGACCCTATCTAAAATAAAACATCAATTTATCTCCCTCCTTTATTGTTCGATTTAGACAATAAGATCACTCTGATAATGATACTAATATTATTTTTACGTTAGATTATTGATCTAACCAGATTTAAAATTTGTGCTAATATGACAGCCATTTTTATTAACATCAGCAAGATCAGAAAATAACCGACTAGGGTACTGTAGACATGATCCCAAACTTATCTCATCAAGAGAATATTAAACAAGATTACTTTGCATTTTTAACGGCGTTAAGTGCAACAAACTATTCCGGCGAAATAGAAAAAAGTTATGCCAGTCGTCTTGCTGTTGCAACGGATAACAGTGTTTATCAATGTTTGCCGCAAGCAGTGCTCTTTCCCCGCTCGACCCAAGATATTGTTGAAATTTGTAAACTTGCGCAAGCTGATCAATTCGCCAGTATTCGTTTTTCACCTCGCGGTGGCGGCACGGGTACCAACGGCCAGTCCTTAAGCAATGATCTGGTGCTGGACCTGTCTCGTTTTATGAACCAAATTATTGAACTGAATGAGACTGAAGGCTGGGTGCGGGTACAAACAGGCGTGGTTAAAGATCAACTAAACGATTTTTTGCGCCCCTTTGGTTTGTTTTTTTCCCCGGACTTATCGACCAGTAACCGCGCGACGATTGGTGGTATGGTAAGCTGTGACGCTTCAGGCCAAGGGTCGCTCGTTTATGGTAAAACCAGTGATCATGTCTTAGCCTTAACCTCAGTACTAGTCGATGGTCAAGTATTAGACAGTGTACCGCTTAAAGGGGATGCCTTAGTTGAACAAAGTTCACGTCAGGATACCGTTGGTGCGATTTACCGTCAGGTGATTGAAACCTGTTCGGCTAAGCAGCAGCAAATTGAGCAAGGTTTCCCTAAGTTAAATCGTTTCTTAACCGGTTATGATTTAAAACATGTCTATGATCCTGAAACGGGCAGCGTCGATTTAACCCGTATTTTGTGCGGCGCAGAGGGCTCCTTGGCTTTTATCACCGAAGCCAAATTAGATGTGCAAAAAATTCCAACGTACCGCACTCTGTTTAATATTAAATACGACAGTTTCCAATCGGCATTACAAAATGCCCCTTTCTTAGTAAAAGCCAATGCTTTATCGGTAGAAACGATTGATTCGAAAGTTTTAAACCTGGCTAAACAAGATATTGTCTGGCACAGCGTTAGCCAGTTAATAACCGATGTGCCCAATAAAATTGTTGATGGTTTAAATATCGTTGAATTTGTTGAGGAAAATGAGCAAATACAAGCGCAAAAGGTTAACGATTTAATTGTAAAATTAGATACATTAATTACCAATCAAGAAGGCGGTGTGATTGCCTACCAAATTTGTGATGATTTGGACGATATCAATAAAATTTACGGCATGCGTAAAAAAGCGGTGGGTTTGTTAGGCAAAACCGCGGGCAGTGCAAAACCTATCCCTTTTGTGGAAGATACCTGTGTACCGCCGGAAAATTTAGCGGATTATATTATTGAATTCCGGCAGTTATTGGATGATCACAATTTGGATTATGGCATGTTTGGTCATGTGGATGCCGGGGTATTACATGTCCGGCCTGCGCTGGATATGTGTGATCCGGAGCAGGAAAAAATGCTGCGCACCATATCCGATAAGGTGGTGGCATTAACCTCTAAATATAAAGGATTAATGTGGGGAGAGCATGGTAAGGGCTTTCGCAGTGAATACAGTCCTGAATTTTTCGGCGAAGAACTGTTTGCGGAATTACGTAAAATTAAAGCAGTATTTGACCCTAAAAACCGTGTCAACCCCGGAAAAATCTGTACACCTATCACCTCAGATGAGTTGTTAGTCAGTGTAGATGCGCTAAAACGCGGTAGCTTTGATCGTCAAATCCCGATCAAGGTCCGCGCGAGTTTTAAAGAGAGTGTTGACTGTAACGGTAACGGTTTATGTTTTAACTATGACACTAAATCACCTATGTGCCCCTCGGTTAAAATAACGAAAGATCGCCGCCATTCCCCGAAAGGTCGTGCCGGTTTAATGCGCGAATGGTTACGCCAGTTAGCCAATAAGGATATTGATGTATTACAACTAGAAGAAGATCTTTACGCCGGTAAAAACGCCAGTGTATTCAGGAAATTTGTTAATACCTTAGCTAAACGCAAAGGTGAATATGATTTTTCCCATGAAGTAATGGAAGCGATGCAGGGTTGTCTAGCTTGTAAAGCCTGTACCAGTCAGTGCCCTATTCAAGTTGATGTACCCACTTTCCGTGCCCGTTTTATGCATCTCTATCACGATCGCTACCTGCGCCCTTTGAAAGATTATTTTGTGGCCTATGTCGAGCAGTACGCACCTGTTATGGGTAAAGCGCCTCAATTTTTTAATTTTTTTATGGGCATGAAACTGACGGCTGCTTTAACAGAAAAATTTGTGGGTATGGTTGATATTCCCTTGCTGTCAAGCCCGACACTGACCTCTTCACTTAAAAATCACGACGTACTTGAGTTTGATTTAACCCGGCTGCAGGCATTAACGGACGCTGAACGTCAACAGTATGTGCTGATAGTACAGGATCCCTTTACCACTTATTACGATGCAAAGGTGGTAAGAGATGTGGTATTAACAGTCAAAAAGCTAGGCTATAAACCGATGATCCTGCCCTTTAAGGCAAATGGCAAACCACAGCATATTAAAGGTTTTCTGGATAAATTTGCTAAAACCGCGAAAGACTCGGCGCAATTTTTAAATCAGATGGCAACGCTTAATATTCCTATGGTGGGGACGGATCCGGCAATGGTATTGTGTTACCGTGACGAGTACAAAAAAGCATTAGGTGAAAGTCGCGGTGAATTTCACGTGCACCTTTTCCAGGAGTGGTTATTAACGCGTTTAACAGGTGATAAAAGCCCCTTAACCGGCAAGCAATATTTTTTATTGGGTCACTGCACTGAAGTCACCGCAGAGCCGACATCCGGTGGAGATTGGGCTAAAATATTTAACCATTTTGGCGCTCAGTTTATTAATGTTGCCGTGGGTTGTTGTGGTATGGCAGGTACTTATGGACATGATGCGGGACACCTGGAAAATTCAAAAGCCATTTACAGCCTTAGTTGGGAGGCCGAAATTGCCAAACGTGACAGATCCCAGTGCTTGGCAACGGGCTATTCATGTCGCAGTCAAGTCAAGCGTATCGAAGGGCAAACATTAAAACACCCTGTGCAGGCGCTATTAGAAATCCTATAGAAATCTTATAAAAAACCAATTACAGGACAAAAATGTCGATTTGGAAAAAAAATACGGATTTAGCACGCTTAAATGCAACCAGTGAAAACACACTGACAGCTCACTTGGGTATCTTATATACAGAGGTGGGAGATAACGCTTTAACTGGGACAATGCCTGTTGATTGCCGTACTATCCAGCCTTTTGGACTGTTACATGGTGGTGCGTCTGTTGTGTTAGCTGAAACATTAGGCAGTTTGGCGGCTAACCTGGCTGTTCCTCAGGATAAAGTCTGTGTGGGCCTGGAAGTTAACGCCAATCATATTCGCAGTGTAAAATCCGGGATTGTGATTGGTACGGCAACGGCGCTGCACATAGGTTATACAACACAAATTTGGTCAATTGAAATAACAAACGAAAGAGGGCAATTGGTTTGTACATCACGGCTGACCATTGCGGTGATCAACAAACCCAAGCCTAAATTACTTGAAGATGCATGAATCTAAATATTTAGATGATGTTATACCAAATGTATTAAAGATGTGATCTTGCATTGGGTAGGAAAAATTAACACTAGCAAGGCATGAGTTGCTGGAAGTAGTTGTTCTCCTTTCCAAACTCATAACACAGATAGGGTTGATTTTAACCAGCAAGGCTGATCACTTATTTGATGCGTTTGGTATTATATTAAAACAGATAAAATAGCCTTGTGATAATTGATCCCAGGGCATTTAAATAAAAAAGAGAAAGTTATGATTAAAATTGGTGCTTATAATGAGCTCACTATTATTAAGCAAGTTGATTTCGGTATCTACCTTGATGGGCAGGCCGATGGTGAAATATTATTACCCCGCCGTTATGTCACCGATGATATGAAAATCGGGCAAAGCGTGTTGGTCTTTCTGTATTGTGATTCAGAAGACCGCTTGATTGCCACCACCCAAAAACCGAAAGCGGAAGTGGGGGAATTTACCTCACTGAAAGTCGTGGATACCAATAGAGCGGGCGCATTTCTAGACTGGGGATTACCGAAAGATTTATTGGTCCCTTTTAATCAACAAAAAATACCGATGAAAGAAGGTTATGGATATATTGTTTATATTTATCAAGATGATATAAGTGAACGTTTAGTTGCTTCTTCAAAACTGGATCGTTTTTTAGACAAAGAAGAAGCAAATTATAAAGTGGGTGATAAAGTCGATTTATTGATCGCAGAAAGAACCGATCTTGGTTTTAAAGCGATCATTAACAATAAACACTGGGGGGTTCTATTCCCAAGCGATGTGTTTGGTGAGATGGGCATTGGTAAAAGGTGTAAAGGTTATATCAAGCAAGTGCGTGACGATGGCAAAATTGATTTGACCCTAACCCAGATAGGTTACGGCAAGATTGATTCCTTAGCCGAGCGCGTTGTCCAAACCATGAAATCACATCAGGGTTACTTACAGCTGTCGGATAAAAGCTCTCCTGAGCAAATAGCCAAAATTTTAAAAATGAGTAAAGCTAATTTCAAAAAAGCTATTGGTCAGTTATACCGTAAGAAATTAATTCACATTGAAAATAATGGCATTCGTTTAATCGAATAATTTACCTTTATAAATTTATTCCTATTCTTTCCCAGCAGTACTGTCCTTAGTCGAGACAGGGCCAATCTCAAGTTTGGCCTTGTCCTGTGAAATAAGATGCACATCCTGTTGCGGGAATGGGATAATAATTCCTGCTACCCTAAAGCGTTTATGAATTTCTTTGTGCAATTCAGTAATGGCACGTAAACGATCACTTTGGGTGGGAACATAGGCCCTTACGGTGAGTAACAAGCTATTATCGGTAAATTGTTCAAAGTTAACAAAAGGCGGCGGTTCATTGAGTATGCGTTCGTTCTTCTGGGCAATCTCCTCGATAATTGCCATGGCCAATTCCACGTCACTGCCGTAATCAATCCCGACCTTAACCATGATCCGGGTAATTTCATCGCTGAGAGTCCAATTCAGCACGCGACCGGTAATCAACTCTTTATTGGGGATCAATAACTCTTTTTCATCAAAGTTGCGAATGGTGGTGGCGCGAATCCTAATGCGGATCACTGTGCCCGATGACTCATCCGTACTGCCGGTGCTAATTATATCGCCGACGCGAATCGGACGTTCAAATAATAGAATTAAACCGCAAATAAAATTGGCGACCACTTCCTGCAGACCAAAACCAATCCCCACACTCAGGGCCGCAAACATCCATCCGATCCGCGAGGAATTTATTCCAAGAAAGCTCATGGTGATAAGAATCGCAATAATCACAATGCCATAACGCGTTAAGGTGACAATGGCATAACGGGAACCTGGGCTGACTTTTCCATTTTTAAGTAAAATGATATCAATTAAAGAGGGTAAGTTTCGGGACAATATATAGCCTCCTAAGCTCACCAAAAAAGCGACCAGCACTTCATCAAGCGTCACGGCAAGTAACAGTTCTTTGCCATCCACTATGACGTCTTTATTCCACAGCTCTATCTGTTCAAGGAAGCTTAATGCAGGTAACATCTGACCCCAGACAACAACGAATCCGGCGACGGCTAAGACTAAGGTCGCTGCATTAATCAGCTTGTGACTGTCGCCGTCTAATGTTTTTAAATCGGCCTCATTCTCTAATATTTCTTCATGAACTGATTCAGGCTCTTCACTCCCGGTCGATTTAAGGCGATCCCATTTAGCTTTTCGAGCAATCACCAAATTATCATAGGTTAGCCGCTTGCTGGTCATTAATAACCAGCGGCTTAACA
>JBLIEH010000062.1:0-8781 GCA_047632875.1 Psychromonas sp.
AAGCCAAAAAACAGAAAAACAGAAAAATCGCCCATGGCTCTGTAGCCATAGGGTAATTTTCCCATGGTATAGGTAATGGCTGCAATAATCGCCAATAAACCCAGCAATAAAAAAACCACCCAACTGGTTGAATTTGAACCTAATGAGACTACCAGCAAAGTCATGCCCGAAACTGTCACTAAAAGCGTTGTTAACAGGATCGCAAATTTCATACTTTCCCGGCTGATCGCACCACTCTGCATGGCACGTAGCGGACCAACGCGCTGCAGATTGTCAGCTCCCGAGATAGCATCGCCATAATCATTGGCAAGATTTGATAAAATCTGCAGCAATAGAGCAGTCATTAACGATAAACTAAAAATCAACGGATTAAAAATTTGTGCGTGAATGGCGAGTCCGGCCCCTAATATAATTGAAGCCGCCGCAAGCGGTAGTGTCCGTAAACGTAATGCGCTTAACCAAACTGAAACCTTACTCATCTAAATTATCCTAAAAATATTGTGGTTATACGCGGTTCCGCTAGGAATCGGCTCTTAATCGCGCTACATTAATAAACCTTAATCTCTAAATATATCATGAGCACATGTTAACTACTGAGCATAATTTCAATTTAATGGTCATTTTTATTGGTGAGCAATTACAGCAGTTTGCAATCAAACAGGGCGCTAAGCCGAACTGTAATCTGGTTATCCCGCTTACCCGGTTTGATTTACTGAGTTTATTAAAAGGGCAATCATCGGGCAGTGATGGAATTTATCCAAGGATTTACTGGGAGGATATCGATCATCTGCAAAGCATTGCCTGCTTTGGGGCGATTGAGGAATGTGCGCACATTCCCAAGCCCACTGGCCAGGCTTGTTACTTTGGCGGCTTGGCTTTTCAGCAACAGGGGCCGCAATGGCCAGATTTCCCCGAAACACTTTTTATCCGCCCGGCCTTAGAATTCATCTTAGAACAGCAGCAATTAAGCTTAACCTGCCATTTTAACGGCACTAACAGTATTGAAGAGAGTTTATTATTGATAGGTCGTCTGCAAAAACCTGTCTCTCCCCAAGCAGTCAACAATATCGTTGTTTCTCGAGAAGATCTGCCCAATCGACAACAATGGGCGACCTTGGTTGAATCGGCCATTGAATATAAGGCCTTAATCCCTAAAGTTGTTTTATCACGACAGACAGAACTTGTCTGTGAGCAAAAAGTGAATCAATGGGATTTAATTAATCAATGGCAGGAAGCGAACCCAAATAGTTTTCATTTTGCCTTTGAGTTTTCTAAAAATCATGCTTTTATCGGTTGTTCTCCGGAACGGCTTTTTTCCCGTGAAAAAAACAGACTGAAAACCGAAGCCTTAGCCGGGACGGTGAATCGCGGAAGAGAGCCGCGTGAAGATGCGATTCTACGCCAAAGTTTATTAAGCGATAAAAAAATTGACCGGGAAAACTATTTAGTACAAGAATTTATCGTCGCTAATCTTAAGCGTTTAAAGGCGGAAGTTGTTTGTTCTGAGCCACACGTCATGCAGCTGCACAATGTCCAGCATTTACGGGTGGAGATTAATGCTAAATTAAATGCCCAAACCAGCGATGCTGCACTTTTACATAATTTACATCCAACCCCGGCAGTAGGAGGCTCTCCCAAGCTGCCTGCTCTGCAGTTTATTAATGATAAGGAGCATTATAATAGGGGTTGGTATGCCGGTACTGTGGGTTATCTGCGCGTCGAAAAAAGCGATTTTAGTGTTGCCATCCGCAGCGCCCTGCTGTCAAGCAACAAGATCAAATTATTTGCCGGCGCTGGCATTGTAATAGGTTCCATTGCAGATCAAGAATGGCAGGAATTGGAAAATAAAATTCACACTATTTCAGATATTTTATCGGTGTAATTTAAGGTGAAAAATGAGCACTACATTATACAAAGATCCGACTTCATTTGCTGATGAGTTTTTTAAAATCAATCTGTTATGGCATCAGTGTTTATTGAAGAACTGGTATGCAACGGTATTTCAGGGTTATCTGCGCGTCGAAAAAAGCGATTTTAGTGTTGCCATCCGCAGCGCCCTGCTGTCAAGCAACAAGATCAAATTATTTGCCGGCGCTGGCATTGTAATAGGTTCCATTGCAGATCAAGAATGGCAGGAATTGGAAAATAAAATTCACACTATTTCAGATATCTTATCAGTGTGATTTAAGGTGAAAAATGACCACGACATTATATAAAGAGCCGGCTGCATTTGCTGATGAGTTTTCTAATATCAACCTGTTATGGGCATCGCTGTTTATTGAAGAGCTGGTGCGCAATGGTATTTCAGACTTTTGTATTGCCCCGGGATCCCGCTCAACCCCTTTAACCTTAGCGGCGGCCGGACACAAAGAGGTCAATACTCATGTTCATTTTGATGAGCGAGGTTTAGGTTTTTTCGCACTGGGCCTGAGTCTATATAGCCGTAAACCCGTGGTTATCATCACCACCTCCGGCACTGCTGTTGCAAACCTTTACCCTGCGGTTATTGAAGCCAAACAAAGCGCCATCCCCTTAATCGTTTTATCGGCAGACAGACCGCCTGAATTGATCGATTGCGGCGCGAATCAAGCCATTGACCAATGTCGAATTTTTTCCCATTACCCGGTCTTTTTTGCACAAATACCAAGCGCCACGACACAAATCAAACCTAATTATCTGTTAACCACTATTAATCAAGGATTACAGCAGCAGCAGCAGACTCCCGCACCGATTCATTTTAATATCGCCTTTTCAGAGCCCTTATATCCGCAGACAACAAGGGTTGATTACCAAGGCTATTTACAACCATTAAAAGAGTGGTTAACAGATAACCAACCCTTCAGCCAACATTTTCAGGATACTGAGCATTTTCCCGCGGTGACAGATTCGATATTAACCGATAAAAAAGTAGTGGTGATCGCCGGGCGCATCAGCGACCACAGCCAAGCTCAAGCCATTGCTGAATTTGCTGCATCGAATCATTACCCGCTTTTAGCCGATCTACAATCCGCATTATCAGGCAATGCAGCTAACCTGCACTATTATGACCTGTTACTGGTCAATGATAAGTTTACTGAAAATCTGCAGCAGGCCGATATTATTGTGCAATTTGGGGATCAGCTTATTTCCAAACGCCTTAATCAGTTTATTGCAGGATTTGCAGGCGAATATTTATTGGTTGCTCCGGGAAATACCCGGATAGACCCAAGTCACCGCTTAAGAAAAAGATTTATATGCTCGCCAATAAAATGGATAAAAAGTCTACAAGCTAAAATACCCGCGATTAATAAACAATGGTCACAGGCACTGCAAAAACAAAATACTGATATAACAAAGCAGATAATAAGCCCCTTTTTAGGCAACAATCTGCTCAGTGAAATAGCCGTTACCTCTGTGCTGGATAAGTTACTGCCCGCTAACAGCCCGGTATTTATCGGCAACAGTATGCCGGTTCGTTTAAGCGATATGTTTTTCACCCAAAACGCTGCGTTGCCCTTTAGCAATCGCGGCGCAAGCGGTATCGATGGTTTACTGGCAACTGCAAGCGGTATTGCCAAGTCTTGCCCAGGGGTAACCACATTATTAATTGGCGACACCTCTTTTCTCTACGATTTAAATTCGCTGGCTTTATTAAAACAACTAAACGGCCCCTTTGTGATCATTGTATTTAACAATGACGGCGGCGCGATATTTAATCTTCTGCCGGTGCCGGTGCAGCAAAAACAAGATTATTACCAATTACCCCATGGTTTAACCTTTGCCGACAGCTGCAGGCAGTTTTCAATCGATTATTACCAACCCGCCGATCTGACCCAGTTTGCAGCTGATTATCAAAAATCATTACAAAATCGTCTTTCTTTGATTGAGATTTGTGTCAAAAACGATCAAACTTATAACCACCTTGAGCAAATCAAAGAGCAGGTAAAACATGCCACTTTTTAGCCAAACACAGGGTATCCCGCAATCCCCTGCTTTAGTCTTTTTACACGGTTTTTTAGGTAACCATCAGGATTGGTGTGAAACCATCAAGCACCTTAAAGACTATTTTTATTGTATCTCTATCGACCTGCCCGGGCATGGAGACTCCTTTGCTGTAACAACACCTTTAGATAAAGGCTTTGAGACAACCCACAGGTTGATTAAAAACGTCTTAGACGACTTGCAAATAGAAGAATATATTCTTATTGGTTATTCACTTGGTGGGCGCATTGCGATTGATTACGCCCGCACGCAACAGGATCACAACTTAAAAGGCTTAGTATTAGAATCTTGCCATAGCGGTTATCAAAGCCAGGATGAAAAAGATAAACGTTTTGCACATGATCTTAGTTGGGCAAAACGCTTTGCCACACAAAGTGTTATGCAAAGCTTAAATCAGTGGTATCAACAGGATATTTTTAACGACCTTTCCGGCGAGCAAAAAAATAACCTGGTAAATAAACGCAGTCATAATTATGGTGTCTGTTTAGCCAATATGCTGCTGGCAACCAGTCTCGCTCAGCAAAGCGATGCTTACCCTTTTTTGCAAAAAAATGCAAGACAGGCAACCCCCTTACCCGTTTATTACTGCTGCGGCGAAAAAGATAATAAATTTAAAACCTTAGGGCGTGCATTAGCCAAGCTTGAAAATATCCAATTAACTGAATTTGCAGGAGCCGGGCATAATATTCATCAACACAATCCTCTCCAATACGCGCAGTTTATTAAGCAGCATTTTAGTCAATAATTTTAACCCCCTAATTTAGATAATAATTAAGAGAAAAACATGCCTGAAAAAAATTATTATGCACCCATAACATGGGAAAAAAGCGCATTAAACTTCACTGATATTCTTTACCATAAAGCCGATGGCATCGCCAAAATAACGATTAACCGTCCGCACATCCGTAATGCATTTCGTCCGAAAACCGTGAATGAAATGATGCAGGCACTCCAGGATGCGCGTTATGATGGTGATATTGGTGTCATTATCCTCACCGGTCAAGGTCCCTTAGCTTTTTGCTCCGGCGGGGATCAAAGCGTCCGCGGTGACTCGGGTTATAAGGATGAGAGCGGCGGTCATCATCTTAACGTTCTGGATTTTCAGCGTCAGATTCGTACTTGCCCTAAACCTGTGATTGCTATGGTGGCAGGTTATGCAGTGGGCGGCGGACATGTCTTACATATGATATGTGATTTAACCATCGCGGCTGACAACGCACAATTCGGACAAACCGGCCCTAAAGTGGGCTCCTTTGATGGCGGCTGGGGAGCCAGTTATATGGCGCGCATCGTTGGTCAGAAAAAAGCACGCGAAATTTGGTTTTTATGCCGCATGTATGATGCGCAGGAAGCGCTGGATATGGGGATGGTCAATACCGTTGTGCCGCTTGTTAACTTAGAAAAAGAAACCGTAAAATGGTGCAGAGAAATCCTGCAAAACAGCCCGATGGCGCTGCGCTGTTTAAAAGCGGCATTAAATGCTGATTGTGACGGGCAGGCCGGATTACAAGAGCTGGCGGGTAATGCCACCATGCTTTTTTATATGAGCGAAGAGGGCCAAGAGGGACGTAATGCTTTTAATGAAAAGCGTAAACCTGACTTTTCAAAATTTGGCCGAAACCCATGATTATTAAAGCGCACAGACGAATAGCAATGAGTAGTAGTCTGGGTTGCGCGAAAAATATTACCAACAAGCCAATAAAAATGTTATAAATTTGGTCTAAACTCCGAACAGAATTCAGAGTGAATTTTATTTTTTAATTTTTTTAATGACAAACAATCAGTTTAATAGCTTGTGCCTATTAAACTGATTGAGAAAAACAATTCGAATCTTTTTATAATTTGACGCATGATATTGCGTTAAGCAACGTGTGAAAACACTTTTTTTAATTTTTAAAAGGAATAACTCATGGTATTAGTAGGCAAACAAGCCCCTGATTTTACAGCAGCAGCTGTTCTCGGTAATGGCGAAATCGTTGATAGTTTTAACCTGAAAGACTTTTCTGCCGGTAAAGAAACGGTGATCTTTTTCTACCCTCTTGATTTTACTTTTGTATGTCCTTCTGAGTTAATCGCATTCGACAAACGTTTTGGTGAATTCCAAGCACGTGGTGTTGAAGTAATCGGTGTTTCAATCGATTCACAATTCACTCATAACGCATGGCGTAACACGGCAATCAACGATGGTGGTATTGGCCAAGTTCAATACCCGCTAGTTGCCGATGTTAAACATGAAATTTGTAAAGCATATGATGTTGAATTAGAAGCTGCCGGTGTTGCGCTGCGCGGATCTTTCTTAATCGACAAAAATGGCGTGGTTCGCCATCAAGTAGTAAATGATTTACCGCTAGGCCGTAACGTCGATGAAATGTTGCGTATGGTTGATGCACTGCAGTTCCATGAAGAACACGGCGAAGTATGTCCTGCACAATGGGTTAAAGATAAAGCCGGAATGGAAGCTACGCCAGAAGGTGTTGCTAAGTATTTATCTGAGCATAATGACGACCTTTAAATTTAAATGAAAAATGGCATTTTTGTATGGCATAAAGACAGTCGCTGTCTAAGCATACAAAAACGGCCAGATTTCCTATTATCATTTAAATAAAAAACGGCTTCTTAATTGAAGCCGTTTTTGTTTCTGGCATAAAATCCTCCCTCCTGGCAAATCGCTTTTTTGTTAACAGCATGTAAAAATCAGTGATTTATGATCTGCAAGTGTTTTGCGGCACTTCCACTGGATCAACCAGCAGTTAACAATAGTTGAGGAAGTTACTTTAATTTGCTATAAAGGCCCACCCTCATATTTTACTAATTGCTTGTTTTGATTTTTCTTATCAAAACAAAAAACGATAAGTATCCACTAAATTCAGGAATAGACTAATGAATGGTGCCCACTTTGTCGTCCAGGCATTAAAGCAGCAGAGCGTAACGCAAGTTTTTGGTTATCCTGGCGGGGCAATTATGCCCTTGTATGACGCACTCTATGATGGCGGTGTTGAACATCTTCTATGCCGTCATGAGCAAGGCGCTGCGATGGCCGCTATCGGTTATGCGCGCGCAACCGGGAAAACCGGTATCTGTATAGCAACCTCAGGCCCTGGCGCAACCAACTTGATAACCGGACTTGCAGATGCACTATTAGATTCAATTCCCATTGTCGCTATCACAGGTCAAGTAGCAAGCCATTTAATTGGTACCGATGCTTTCCAGGAAGTTGATGTACTGGGGCTTTCCTTAGCCTGTACCAAACATAGTTTTATGGTGCAAAGCGCAGAACAGTTAGGGCCTATTATTGAACAAGCATTTCAAATTGCGCAGTCGGGTCGCCCCGGTCCCGTTTTGATCGATATCCCTAAGGATATTCAACTTGCGGATGCCGTTATCCATCATTTGACAGACACCATTAGCGACTCAAAAATATTGAATAAGTCATTGCTAAAACAAGCAAGAACAATGATTCAGTCGGCCGCTAAACCCCTTCTCTACGTCGGTGGAGGTGTTGGTATGGCTGGTGCTGTCAGTGAATTGCGCAGTTTTATTAAAACATCCAAAATCCCCAGTGTCTGCACCTTAAAAGGCATTGGATGTATTTCCTATGATTCCGATTATTTTCTCGGCATGGTGGGAATGCACGGCAGTAAGGCCGCGAATATGGCCATTCAAGAATGCGATCTGCTGATTGCTATCGGGGCACGATTTGACGATCGGGTGACCGGAAAATTAGATGAATTTGCTCCCCATGCAAAAGTTATCCACCTTGACGTAGATGCCGCCGAAATAGATAAGTTACGCGTGGTTGAGCTGGCCATGAATGATGATTTAAAATTGCTTTTACCGGCAATAGAAACCACCACCAGCATACTCAACTGGCGAACTCACGTGGCAAAAATGAAAGTGGATTTTGCCAATCGTTATGACCATCCCGGAGGAGCCATTTTTGCTCCTGCCCTGCTTAGACAACTCGCACAAATGATGCCGGCAGATACTGTTATCTGCAGTGACGTGGGACAACATCAGATGTGGGTTGCACAACACATGTTTGTAGATCGTCCTGAAAACCATATTTCCAGTTCCGGTTTGGGTACCATGGGTTTTGGCATTCCAGCCGCCGTTGGCGCACAAATGGCAAGAGTTAATGATACCGTTATTGCGGTTTCAGGAGATGGTTCATTTATGATGAATGTGCAGGAACTTGGCACCATCAAGCGCGGACAACTACCGATTAAAATCGTGCTGATTGATAATCAACGCTTAGGCATGGTGCGTCAATGGCAGCAGCTGTTTTTTGATGGCCGTTATAGCGAAACAATTTTAACCGATAACCCGGATTTTGTAACCCTGGCAAGTGCCTTTGATATTCCCGGCGAAACCATTGTGGCAAAATCGCAGATCCAGGATGCACTGACCAGGCTGCTTAGCAGTGAAGGCGCCTATTTGTTACATGTGTCAATTTCAGAAGCTGAGAATGTCTGGCCATTGGTGCCACCGGGTGCTGCAAATGACCAAATGATGGAGAATTTAGAATGAAATACTTAATGATAATTCAAGGTCAGAATAGCCCTGAATTATTGGAACGGCTGTTACGCGTCATCCGCCATCGCGGTTTTTCCGTACAAAAAATAAATGCAGAATGTACTGAAAATTGTAAATTATTACATGTAACAGTGACGGTCAGCAGTGATCGTCCGGTAAGTTTATTAAGCAAACAAATTGAAAAAATATTTGGCATTACGCAAGTTGCAGTACTCGGGCAGGCGCAGCCGGTAAAAGAAAGCGCCTAGTGTTTTCGGCTTTTATATA
>JBLIEH010000063.1:0-8735 GCA_047632875.1 Psychromonas sp.
TATGCTGATCCTCGTCGTACTGAAATCACCGCGAGTGAAACTGATCTGAGCATGGAAGATTTGATCACTGAAGAGGATGTGGTGGTCACACTTTCCCATGAAGGTTATGTTAAGTATCAGGCATTAACTGATTACGAAGCACAACGTCGTGGCGGTAAAGGAAAAGCGGCAACTAAGATGAAAGATGAAGATTTCATCGAAAGATTATTAGTTGCCAGCACTCATGATACGATTTTATGTTTCTCCACACGTGGCCGTTTATACTGGTTGAAAGTATTTCAGTTGCCATTAGCGTCACGCCAGGCGCGTGGTCGTCCTATTGTTAATATTCTGCCCCTTGAAGAAGGCGAACGTATTACGGCAATTTTGCCTGTCCGTGAGTATGCCGATGATAAATTTGTGTTTATGGCTACAGCGAACGGGACGGTGAAGAAAACCGCACTAAGTGCTTACAGTCGTCCACGGTCAAGTGGCCTGATTGCCATCAATCTAAATGATGATAATGAGTTAATCGGCGTTGGTATTACCGACGGCAGTAATGAAATTATGATTTTCTCTGATGCCGGTAAGGTTGTACGCTTTAAAGAAGCTGAAGAAAGTGCCGTATTGGATGAAAATGATGCGCCGGTATTAGATGAAGAGGGTAACCCTGAAATCAAGTTTAAAGGTGTCCGTGCAATGGGACGCACCGCAACAGGCGTTCGGGGTATTAAATTAAAAGCGGGCGAAAAGGTCGTGTCCTTGATTATTCCAAACGAAACCGGGCATATCTTAACCACCACGGAAAATGGTTACGGTAAACGTACACCCCTTGCAGATTACACGTCTAAGAGCCGTGCGACCCAGGGTGTTATCTCCATTAAAGTCAGCGAGCGTAATGGTAAAGTGGTTGGCGCCGTTCAAGTTGATGTAAATGACGAGATCATGCTGATCACTAACAGGGGAACGTTAGTACGTACTCGCGTCAGTGAAGTGTCAGTGGTGGGGCGTAATACCCAGGGGGTGACGCTGATCCGCACCGCAGAAGATGAGAAAATAGTTGCTCTGCAACGCATTGATGAAATTAAAGATCTGCCCGTTTATGAAAATGACGAGGAGACGGACGGTGAAACTGTTGCGCTCAACTCTGATATTTCTGTTGATCAAGAAGATGAGGTCATTGGCAGTGAAACAGATGCGTTAAACGCTGAAACTTCAGTTGATGATCAAGACGAAGACTAACCACAAGGTCAACTTATAGCCAAATTATTTGAATCTGTATTTTCAGGTAGTTTGGCTATAGAGGTTTTTAAAAACGGCTTGTGCCGTTTTTTTGTTTTCGGAGACGAATTATCGGAATGCAGATTAACTAGCGGTTTATTCATCTTACGTTTAATGCTAGTTTTACTACCCTAAATAATTTAATTCACCCATTTATATCCTAAAGAAGAAAACAGATGAGTAAAATATTTAATTTCTGCGCAGGACCGGCTATGTTGCCTGAAGCCGTTATGCAAAAAGCACAACAAGAGTTTTGTAATTGGCAAGGGCTGGGGGTTTCTGTGATGGAAGTCAGCCACCGTAGTCCTGAATATATAGAAATGGCCCAACAAGCCGAGCAAGATCTGCGTGATTTGTTGGCTGTTCCTGATAATTATAAAATACTTTTTTGTCATGGTGGCGGACGCGGGCAATTTGCTGCGGTGCCATTGAATCTGCTGGGTGATAAATTGGATGTTGATTATTTGACCACCGGGCAATGGTCTAAATCAGCGGTTGATGAAGCGAAAAAACACGCGCGTGTTACGGAAACTAAAATCCTCAGCGAAACAGCCGATGGTAAAGTAACGGTTAAAGCATCTGCTGACTGGAAAGTGAATGCAGGGGCTGCTTATGTACATTACTGCCCGAATGAAACCATTGAAGGTATTGAAATTTTTGAAATACCTGAAACAGGTGTCGTGCCACTGGTTGCCGACATGAGTTCGACGATTTTATCCCGTCCAATTGATGTTTCTAAATTCGGTATTATTTACGCGGGCGCACAAAAAAATATCGGCCCATCGGGTTTGGCTATTGTTATTATACGTGAAGATTTAATCGGTAAAGCGCGCAAAGCGATTCCGTCAATTTTTGACTACCAAGTGCAGGCCGATGCCGGATCCATGTTCAATACACCACCCACTTATTCCTGGTACCTGGCGGGCTTAGTGTTCAAGTGGTTAAAAGAGCAGGGTGGTTTAATCGAAATAGAAAAGAAAAATATTGCCAAAGCTGAGTTACTTTATAATTTTATCGACAGCTCTAAGTTGTATCACAATAACGTTGATAAATCAGTGCGCAGCCGTATGAATATCCCTTTTCAACTTACAGACGAAAGCTTAAATGCGCTTTTCTTAGAAGAGTCTAAACAAGCCAATCTACTGACTCTTAAAGGTCACAGGATAGTCGGCGGAATGCGTGCCAGTATCTATAATGCGATGCCCATTGAAGGTGTGCAGGCCTTGGTTGATTTTATGGAAAAATTTGAAGCTAACTACGCATAACATTGATTGATACCGCAAACTAAAAAAGATCCCCCAACCACCCGTTTCGTGTATTCTCAAGGGGATTGGGGGATAAATGGTTAATACAAATTACGAGCAAAGATTAAGGATAAAAGATGAGCTGTGATTTTTTAAAGCTTGCTAATGCGGGCGTACAAAAACTGCACCCCTACCAAGCCGGTAAACCTACTTCTGAATTAGAGCGTGAATTAGGTCTTAGCAATATTGTTAAACTTGCTTCCAATGAAAACCCCTTAGGTCTCAGTGAGAAAGTGAAATCTGCATTGCAAAGTGAGCTTGCTGAGTTAACCCGTTATCCTGACGCAAACGGCTTTAACCTTAAGCAGGCACTTAGCTATAAATATAATATCGCGTTAAATCAAGTCACCCTCGGCAACGGCTCTAATGATTTACTTGAATTGGTTGCGCGGGCATTTGTCAGCGCTGAAAATGAGGTGATCTTTGCGCAGTATGCTTTTGTCGTTTATCCAATAGTGACCCAGGCCATTGGCGCAAAAGCGGTGGTTGTGCCGGCCAAGCATTACGGTCATGATTTAGACGCAATGGCAGCTGCGGTTAATGATAAAACAAAACTTATTTTTATTGCTAACCCTAATAATCCCACGGGCACATTTTTAGAAGCGGATCAAATTCGATCCTTCCTAACAAAAGTACCTGCGCATGTATTAGTGGTATTGGATGAAGCCTATTTTGAATACGCAGCGCAGGACAGGCGCGGTAATGCTATCGCATGGATTAACGAGTTTCCAAATTTAATCGTTTCTCGGACCTTCTCAAAAGCTTATGGCCTTGCTGGGTTACGTGTCGGTTACAGTATTTCAAATCCACAAATTGCCGATATTCTTAACCGCGTACGCCAACCTTTTAACTGTAATGCATTGGCGCTTAAAGCGGCAGAAACCGTTTTACAAGATAAAGAATATTTGCAGGAAGGCATTAAATTAAATAATGCGGGCATGGCGGACTTAAGTGCATTTTTTAGCGAACATAACCTTGAATATATTCCTTCAATGGGCAACTTTATTACCGTTAATGTCGGCCAATCCGGGGATGTTGTTTACCAGGCGCTATTACATGAAGGTGTCATTGTACGTCCGGTTACAGGTTATGGTTTGCCAGAGCATCTGCGTATCAGTATCGGTACTGAAGCTGAGAATCAGGTATTTAAGCAAGCATTGATAAAAGTGATGTCGTTAAGCTCAAAATTAAAATAGAGAATATTATGGAACAACTGTTATTAAATCCAATAGCCAAAGTGGATGGCGAGATCAATCTTCCCGGCTCTAAAAGCCTTTCTAATCGTGCCCTTTTACTGGCCGCTTTAGCTAAGGGGACGACGACACTGACTAACCTCTTAGACAGTGATGACATTCGCCATATGTTAAACGCGCTAAAAAAATTAGGCGTCAATTATCAGCTTTCAGAGGATAAAAAGCAGTGCATTGTTGAAGGATTAGGAAGGGCATTTAATACCGCCGAATTAGGTCAACTGGAACTCTTTTTAGGCAATGCCGGCACGGCAATGCGGCCGTTATGTGCCGCACTGTGTTTAGGGCAAGGTGAATACGTACTGACGGGTGAAGCGCGCATGTTTGAGCGTCCTATCGGCAGTTTAGTTGATGCGTTAAAGCAGGCCGGTGCGCAGGTGACTTACCTTGAAAATGAAAACTATCCGCCCCTAAAAATAACAGGAACTGGGCTTAAGGGCGGAAAAATAAAAATTGACGGCAGTGTTTCCAGTCAGTTTTTAACCGCTTTTTTAATGGCCGCGCCCATGGCAACCGATGATACTGAAATTGAAATAATCGGCGAATTGGTTTCTAAACCTTATATTAAAATCACCCTGCAAATCATGCATGACTTCGGCATTGAAGTTGATAACCAAAACTTCGAACGTTTTATCATCAAAGCGAACCAAACCTATCGCGCAGCTGGCAATTATTTAGTGGAAGGAGACGCTTCTTCCGCTTCCTATTTTTTAGCCGCAGGCGCGATCGCCGGGGGCTGTATTAAAGTGACCGGGATCGGTAAAAACTCCGTACAGGGTGATATTCAGTTTGCTGATGCACTGGAAGCGATGGGGGCAAAAATCGAATGGGGTGATGATTTTATTAAAGCCAGCAAAGGTAAGTTAAAAGCCATTGATATGGATATGAATCACATTCCTGATGCCGCAATGACCATTGCTGTTGCCGCACTCTTCGCGACGGGTACGACTAAAATTCGTAACGTCTATAACTGGCGCGTTAAAGAAACAGACAGGTTATACGCGATGGCAACTGAATTGCGTAAAGTGGGCGCAACAGTTGTCGAAGGACACGATTTTATTGAGGTCACTGCGCCCGAAAAATTAACCCATGCCGAAATTGATACTTATGACGATCACCGTATGGCGATGTGCTTTTCATTGGTTGCACTGGGTAATACAGCGGTCACTATTAATGATCCTAAATGTACCTCAAAAACATTCCCGGATTACTTTGAAAAGTTAGCTTCTGTGAGTTTGTAAATAAATTGATTGGTTGAATTAAGGCCCTGAGAATGCAGGGCCTTTTAATTGTATTACTTTTAATGTCCAATACCTAACTTAGACTAAATCCGCTGATATTATTTTGCATAAATAACGAGAAAATAACCAAGCTCCCCCCGGTTTTTTTCTTTTCACTGTATAAAAAATTCAATCGTTAAAATAAAGCGACGATACCTCGTGCTATTTACTTTCTTTTCTTGATGAAGTAAAGCTAGATTGGTAAAGTACGTTCTTTTATTTCTTCGCTATTAATGGAAAACTTTCATGTTTAAAATGTTCCGGGGTATGTTTTCTAACGATCTGTCGATCGATTTGGGAACTGCAAACACACTTATTTATGTAAAAGATCAAGGCATAGTTTTAAATGAGCCTTCAGTTGTTGCAATTCGTTTAGATAAAAATGGCGCGGGTAAAAGTGTTGCTGCAGTTGGCCATGAAGCGAAGCAGATGTTAGGTAAAACACCTGGTAATATTCAAGCTATCCGGCCAATGAAAGATGGTGTTATTGCAGATTTTTACATTACCGAAAAAATGCTTCAACATTTTATCAAGCAGGTACATAACAATAGCTTTTTACGCCCTAGCCCGCGCGTTTTAGTCTGTGTGCCATGTGGATCAACCCAAGTTGAACGTCGTGCTATTCGTGAATCTGCACAGGGTGCGGGTGCGCGAGAGGTTTATTTAATTGATGAGCCAATGGCTGCCGCCATCGGAGCAGGCATGCCGGTGTCCGAAGCAAAAGGTTCGATGGTTGTGGATATTGGCGGCGGGACGACAGAAGTTGCCGTGATCTCTTTAAATGGGGTAGTTTATTCTGCCTCAGTACGTATTGGCGGTGATAAATTTGACGAGGCGATCATCAATTATGTCCGTCGTAACTATGGCTGTACTATCGGCGAAATTACGGCTGAACGTATTAAACACAGTATTGCGATTGCTTACCCGATCAACGAGATCAGAGAGATTGAAGTGCGCGGAATGAATGTTGCCGAAGGCGTTCCCCGCAGCTTTACCCTTAACAGTAATGAAATCTTGGAAGCTTTGCAGGAGCCTTTAAGCGGAATCGTTTCTGCGGTAATGCTGGCGCTAGAGAAAACCCCTCCTGAATTGGCGGCTGATATTGCTGAAACGGGCATGGTTTTAACGGGTGGCGGGGCGTTATTATGCGAATTAGACCGATTGCTTTCAGAGGAATCCGGCATTCCCGTGATTGTTGCTGACGATCCTCTTACCTGCGTGGCGCGCGGAGGCGGTATGGCACTTGAAATGATTGATACCTATGGTCGTGATCTGTTTAACGCCGACTGATAACGCGCTAAGTAACGACAGTGATACTCCTTAACGGATCACTTAAATGGAATTAACGCATTGATAGCTTGGTTATTAATTGATTTACAACCAGTTTTTTCAATTGATAGCCAACTTCTCCTCATTTACTCTGAGTCCCAAGTCGCAGGCATTATTTAATGTGTTTGCTGTGGTGACTTTTCCTAATTAATCAGTATTAATGAAAACAATTTTTACGCGCGGCCCTGCATTTTTATTAAGGCTATCCATAGTGGTAGTTTTTTCGGTTTTTTTATTTGTTGCTGACAGCAAATTTAATCTTTTTGCATCATCACGTATTTATTTAAACTCTCTGGTCAGTCCGGTGCAATATGTTGCCGATCTTCCAGAAAAACTATTCAGAGGCATCTCAGCGAGTGTGATGACTCGCCATGAGTTAAAAGTGCGCAACCAGCAGTTGCAAAAAGACAATTTATACCTCAAAGCTGATCGGTTATTACTCTCCCAATTAGAAAATGAAAATAAGCAGTTACGCGAGTTGCTCAGCTCAAATCGAACCTTTACCAATAAAAGAATGATCACCGAAGTGATGAGTTTACGCTCAGATCCGTTTTCGCATCAGTTATTGATCGATAAAGGCGCGGTAAACGGCGTTTATGTCGGCCAACCTGTGATCAATGAAGATGGTGTGGTTGGGCAAGTTTCTCAGGTAGGCAGTACAACCAGCCGGGTGATACTGATTGTTGATGTAAGCCACGGTATTCCGGTTCGGGTCCAGCGTAATGACCTCATTGCCGTGCTTCATGGTAGTGGTGATTGGAATAAGTTAAATGTGCCTTTTGTACAAAGTAATGCCGATTTACAAGAAGGCGATTTACTGGTCACTTCCGGTTTGGGGGGACGTTTCCCTGCAGGTTATCCGGTTGCGAAAATAAGTCATTTTGATTATCAAGAAGGCGCTGCTTATGCTGATGTGAGCGCAACACCCGTTGCGCCTTTGCACCGAAGCCGTTATTTATTATTGTTATGGAATGAACATCAATATAATGAGTCTGATTTGTCTTTGGATCTATTAACAACATCGGCTTCAGTTGCGCAAGCGAATACGGACAGTGCAGATAATACAAAGACAATCCTTGATTCTCTGGACTCCATAGAGACAGACGAAAAAGTCGAACCGCTGGAATCGCAAGATGTCATTTTTGAGTAACTACCTGGCCATTTATTTTACTTATTTTGTAGGTTTAGTTTGTGCTATTCTTCCTCTTCCTACCATGCTTAATGCTTTTCGTCCTGATTGGATGATCCTTATTATTTTTTATTGGGTGTTGGCCTTGCCGCATCGGGTCAGCATTGGGCATGCGTTTATTTTAGGGGTCGTATTTGACCTTTTATTAGGCTCTACCTTAGGCATGCATGCATTATTATTTTCGTTTTTAGCCTACATAGTCATTACCAATTATCAACTTTTTCGTTATTTCACCCTGGTGCAAACAACCCTATTAGTGGGTTTGTTTTCTTTGCTGTCGAAACTGGCGTTATATTTGATGGCATCGAGCTTACAAGAAATTATTTTGCATACATCGTATTTCTGGTCAGTCTTTACTTCGATGCTGATTTGGCCTTGGTTTTTTCTTTTTTTACGCTTTATTCGTCTCCGTTTTAAGGTCACATAAAAATGGATCTTTGTATTTATCTTGCTTCTAGTTCGCCTCGTCGTAGTGAACTTCTTGGTCAAATAGGCGTCTCATTTGATCTGGTGAAAGCTGACATTGAAGAAAAGCCGGAATTGGGTGAATCAGCGCAGGATTATGTTTTACGTTTAGCGTTACAAAAAGCCCTGGCAGGTTTCAAAAACAGCAATAAAGATAGACCCGTTTTAGGGGCTGATACGATAATTGTTGTTGATCAACAAATATTAGAAAAACCACGCGATAAAAGACATGCCCAAGAGATGCTGCAATTATTGTCGGGGCGAGTTCATCAAGTTTTTACTGCGGTCGCACTGGTACAAGGTGTGGATACAAAAAGTACCCTGGTTAAAACAGAGGTGAGTTTTAAAAAGTTGAGTGAGCAGGAAATTTCTGATTACTGGCGCTCCGGAGAGCCCGTTGATAAGGCTGCGGGTTATGCTATTCAAGGGGGAGCCGGGAAGTTCATTAACAATATTTCAGGTAGTTACAGTGGCGTTGTCGGGCTGCCGCTTTTCGAAACAGCTGAGTTGATTCGTGAGTTTATGGAAGAGGTGAGCAAAGATAGTTAACGAGCATGGTGACATGTGAATAAGTATGTCTCTTTTTGAAGCATTAACCATTAATTGCAAACTTGTAAAAATAATTTGTAATCAGTGCAACTGCTAACCATTCTTTTCT
>JBLIEH010000064.1:0-8681 GCA_047632875.1 Psychromonas sp.
GGCACAAAGATTAAGAAAGAGAGAAAGTAGAATATCGTCGCAGCTTTTTGCGCAGATATTCTCTTCAGTAAAGTATTTGTAAACATTACTGCGTATTGTGTTTCCTCTTTCTGTTTATCCACCTCAACAATTTGCCAAGGAAAGTATAATGAAGATTAAAAAATCAATATATTCACTCATTTTATTTATAACAACCCTGACACAAAGCCAAGCTGCATTCGCAGCTGGAAGCATTGGCACAGCCATCAATGAGACTTTTGCAAATGCAACAGGCTGGTTTGTGAGCCTTATTTTTGCACCTATTCCGGGTACCAGTTTTCCCTGGATCGTCACTTGGCTGGTTATTGCGGCCGTTGTTTTTACCTTATACTTTAGATTTATTCAATTTCGTGCCATCAGACATACGATTGATTTAATTAAGGGAGACTATTCCGATCCCAAAAATCCAGGTGAAGTGACCCACTTTCAGGCGTTAACAACCGCGCTTTCGGGTACCGTTGGCCTCGGTAATATAGCAGGTGTCGCTGTCGCACTGAGTATTGGCGGACCGGGGGCAACATTCTGGATGGTGCTTGCGGGACTGTTAGGGATGGCGTCTAAATTTACCGAATGTACGCTAGGTGTAAAATACCGTAAGATAAATGCTGATGGCAGTATTTCCGGTGGCCCAATGCATTACATCTCTAAAGGTTTTGCTGAAAGAGGCATTCCCGGAGGCAAAATAATGGCCAGTATTTTTGCTATATTTTGTGTACTGAGTTCATTTGGGGCAGGCAATATGTTCCAGGCAAACCAGGCTCATGCTCAAATAAGCACTATTACGGGTGCCTATCCGGGCTGGATCACAGGCGTTATCTTTGCCGTTATTATTTTTGCAGTGATTGTTGGCGGCATAAAATCTATCGCTAAGGTCAGTGAAAAAGTGGTTCCTTTTATGGCCATTCTTTATGTTGCGGCGGCATTGATTATTTTAGGCGCAAATGCAGACCAAATTGGTTGGGCATTTACGCAAATTTTCGAGGGTGCTTTTACCGAAGTCGGTTTGGCAGGCGGGATTGTTGGTGCCTTGATCCAAGGTTTCAAACGTGCTGCATTTTCTAATGAAGCGGGTGTCGGCTCGGCGCCTATCGCTCACTCTGCGGTAAAAACCAATGAACCAATTACCGAAGGCCTGGTATCACTGCTTGAACCTTTTATCGATACCGTGGTTATCTGTACTATGACGGCATTGGTTATTATTATTTCCGGTCAATTACTTATTGATGCCAATACCGGCCTTTATTTATTAGGAGAAAATGGGCAGATTCTGACCGCTTCTGGCGCTTCAGGGGTTGCCTTAACCTCGGTTGCTTTTGGTCAAACTGCTAGCTGGTTCCCCTACGTGCTGGCGGTAGCTGTTGTCTTGTTTGCCTTTTCGACCATGCTTAGCTGGTCATACTATGGGCTTAAAGCTTGGACCTATTTATTTGGAGAGAGCAAAGCGACAGAAATGAGTTATAAAATTTTATATTGTTGCTTAATTGTCGTGGGTGCTGCGGCCAGCTTGGGAGCCGTGATTGATTTCTCTGATGCTGCTATGTTCTCCATGGCGATCATCAATATTATCGGCTTGTATTTCTTAATGCCGGTAGTAAAAAGAGAATTAAACTCTTATATGTCGCGCTTACGCTCAGGAAAAATCAAAAAGTTTGTTGAGCAAGACGACACTGATGTCGCTCTGCCTGCTGAGGAAAAAATTTAGCTAAACAGCAGAGTCAAATTGATAATTGATTAATAATCAATTTTTATATTTAATGCGGGTCTTCGGGCTCGCATTTTTTTTACCCTATAGAAAATAAATGAGAAAAAGATTAGCAAGCCAACCTTTTTAAATTGGAGCGACTCGGCTGTAAATTATAGAAATACGCATTTAACCCGGGCAATGATAAATCTGCAACCTGACCTAGCCAAAAAACAAAGCACAGTCAATTCTGAGATCGTAACTGCCCTTTCCAGACGGGTGCCGAGAATAGTTGCTCAATGATATTTATGAGTGATCTCTTATCTCAGATGGTGTTATTTCTGTTTATCCATTCAACAAGATCAGCTCGGCAAAGGGATAATATACCCCTATTGTGATGTAGAAATTAACAATAACTGATTAAATCTACTTAACCATTGCTATGCACAGTTCGGAATTAGCGAGTCTAGTACGCTCTACTGGTTAAGTTAAAAAGATTAAGAAGGATGTTCCGTTATACATTCTGACACTGAGTCTTTGACATATCCTGGAACAAAATCGCCATTTTAACCGTTAAATATGCTGCCTATGATACATATTTAAAAACGCGCTAGTCCTTGTTGTCATTCAGGGGATGATACATTGACAAAAAATTCTGTCTCGGTAATATCATGGTTTACTTTAAGACGGGTGCCCAAACCATCAAAAGCTAACGCCATAAAAGGGTAATGTAGATTTTTTATTCTTGGTCTGCAATATGTGGACACAGCGTTAAAAAAACATGTGTTTAGTATGTTTAAATATACAACCTTTATAAGCTCTGGAATTAATGTATTTTCAACATATCCCACATTCCGCACCTATTTTCTATAAACAACTGATTCGAATAATAATCTAATTTTGTGCATATGAAGATAAATAACTAAATCTTATTAAATCAAATAGTTATACCTGACTAAAAGGTTGGATATCTCTATTTAGCTGAGTTTTATAGAAAACAGGCAATATCTCGGTGGTCTTTCATTGCTACTCCAATGAAATGAGTCTGTATTATAATAAATTAGGGGAATAAATTGCAGCAACTATCTGTTTCGAAAGAAGACACTTTAAAGCGCTTTATAGATATTTTCGAAGCTTCGCATGAAGGTCTGTGGGAAATGAGTCCGGATCTTCAGGTTAATTTTTTTAATCGCAGTTTCTATGACTCATTTGATCTAAGTACCGGAGAATCCAACCTGAACGAGTGGATTGCACTTGTTCATCCCGATGATGTTCATTTTTTTACTCAAAATGTAGAACAACAAATCGACAATATGACCTCTATTGTCGATAGTGAATATCGGGTAAGGAATAAAGTTGGCGAATACCGATGGATAGCGGCTAAGGGAAACTCCAAATTTGATCCCGATGGTAATTTGCTTTATATGGTCGGTTCGCATAAAGACGTGACCGAAGAAAAAGAAAATCAACACATGCTCTATCAAACCGCCTATATAGATCCCCAGACAGGTTTGATGAATGCCAACAAGTTACTTCAGGATTTAAAGAATAACTTTAGTCGACAAGTTGGTGCCTTGTTGTATTTCAAGCTGATGAACTTTACCCTCTATTCTAATGCTCATGGGGCTCATGCCTGGAACAAAATAGTGCTGAAATTGGTCGATTGTCTACGTGAGGTATACCCTGAAAATTGTCAGTTTTATCGTCAGGGCTTGTGTGAGATTGTCATCAGAATAGGTAAGCCTATTACTTCTGATCATTTAGAAAAATCGATTGAGCAACTGCTGGCAATATTTAAACAGAGCAGCAGATACGTTCAGGATAACGATACACCTAATTTGAGTATGGGCATTTGTATGTTGCCTTCAAGCGCGGCATGTGAAAAAACACTGCTGCATCAGGTAAAATTGACCATGATATATGCCCACGAACACACCGACCAGCAATTTGCTTTTTTTAATGAGCAAATTAAACATATTGTAAAAAAGAGACTTCATATAAAAACAGCTATGAAATCAGCTCTTTATAACAATGAATTCCTATTGAAGTTTCAGCCAATCATAGGCTCCCATACAAAAAACGTGGATAGTTTCGAGGCACTCATTCGTTGGAACTGCCCCATTTTTGGCGAAATCATGCCCGATGAATTTATTCCTGCAGCCGAGCAAAATTTAAATATCATTGACATTGGTTACTTTGTGCTCGAACAGGCCTGTTCGTTTATCTGCCACTACCATGAACTCAACGAGCGGCGGGTAAAAATAGCCATTAATATTTCAGGGATACAGTTATTACAACATGATTTTGTCGATCGGGTAGTTGCTACTGTCCGTCAATTTACGCTCAGTAACAGCGATATCGTACTCGAGATCACCGAATCGGTATTGTTGGACTCCAATCATTTCGCAAAAGAGCAGATAACAAGATTAAGGGATAAGGGATTTTCTGTCTCTCTGGATGATTTTGGTACCGGGTATTCTTCCCTGAATAGTTTTTTCACTCTGCCTTTTACTCAGCTAAAAATAGATCGCCAAGTCGCCAATCAGACGATGGTGACGACAGAAGCCAGGGCCTACATCGCATTCCTGAAGCAACTCTGCCAGGATAAGAATATTGAAGTCGTCGCAGAAGGAATTGAAACCCAAGAGATGAGCGCTGCGATGAAAGCAATAGGTGTCAATCTATTGCAGGGATATCTCTTCTCTAAGCCAGTGTCGGCCGCTGCTGCCCTGAAAATTTGTGAATACAGGCTTTAACATAGAGCCTAATCCAAGCATGATCCAATAGGAATTTAAGCTGCCGTAATATTGAAGTGGTTTCGTTTAAATACCCGCTCTTTTAGCGTTTTTTGAATCATATTTGTAAGTCGCTTGTGCCTTTTCTGTTCCAGAAAGGCAACTTCTACCTCATTTTCTGTTTTGAAAATAATGCTGGCGCAATCATTCCGTCTGGCTGTCAATTCTAATCATTACCGCATCGGGGCGCCAATATTCAAACTCACAATCAATAATAGTGCCTTGCTGCTGATAGTTAACCCTGCATATTTTTAATACTTGCTGACCCTGTGCCAGGTGCAGGGCGTCAGCAACCTGCTTATTCGCACCGCACAGAGTCACTTCAAAGCGTGAGCGTAAGGTCTGATAACCGTACTGTTGTTGATAAAGCCGGGTTAAAGACTGGCTTAAATCCTGTTTCAAGATGTCGGGAAAAAGGGCGCTGATCAGGCAGTTTTGTACATATAAAACGGGCCTGTTATCCACATAGCGCAGTCGCTCAATGCAATGTATTTCACTGGGTTTATCCAAGCCTAACAGTTTGCTTTGCTGTGCATCGGCTAATTGTGTGTGCACTGCTAATACTTGCGTTTTGGCATTACGCTGCTGGTCATTAACCAGTTGATGAAAATGGCAACGTGATAGCGGGTTGTAAATCAAAGGCGCAGGGCAAACAAACCAGCCACGGCGGCTTTCGCGGTAAATGACTCCCTCAATTTCTAAAGCCGACAGTGCTTCTTTAAGGGTAATGCGGGTGGTGGAAAACAGGGCACTTAAGGCTCTTTCTGAGGGTAACTTCTGCGACCCATGCAATACATTCTGTGCTAATAGTTGCCTGAGGCTCTCTTGTATACGACTTAATTGCGTCGCTTTGGTGTTTTCCATGACTGACCTATTCCAGCGATTTAAAAGGCGTAAAAGTAGCACCCTTTAATAACAGAAATATGACAGTCCTCTTTTTAACAAGAAACTTAATACAGTCACTTTACCTTCTTTAAACTGTCATATTAGCTTCTTTAGAGTGTCACATTCCCACTCTATGATGACAACTTACTTAACTGACCTAGTCCAGAGGAAATGCCATGAAAAAACGACTTACCATGACCACCTTAGCCGGTTGTCTGATTTCTACTGTCGCACATGCGGATAATGATATTAATACTTTGATTGATAAGGCAAAAAGTGAGGGGCAACTGTACAGTATTGGTATGCCGGGTAGCTGGGCAAACTGGAAAGATACCTGGGCAGATATGAACAAGCTCTATGGTTTAAGCCATCAGGATACCGATATGAGTTCAGCGCAGGAAATAGCCAAGTTCGCCGCTGAAAAAAATAATGCCACGGCAGACATTGGTGATGTGGGTTTTGCTTTTGCCCGTGTCGCGGTGAAAAAAGGGGTGACACAAGCTTATAAACCCAGCACATGGGCGGAAATTCCTGATTGGGCAAAAGATAAAGACGGGCACTGGGCGATTGCTTATACCGGCACTATCTCTTTTCTAACCAACAATAACCTGGTGAAAAACCCACCCAAGAGTTGGGCTGATGTATTAGCTGGCGACTACAAAGTCACAGTGGGGGATGTGGGCACCGCAGCGCAGGCAAATAACGCCGTGTTAGCGGCGGCATTTGCTAATGGTGGTAATGAGAAAAACATCGAACCCGCATTGAAATTCTTTGCCGAACTGGCCAAGCAAGGGCGTTTATCAATGAATGATCCGAGCATTGCCAATATTGAGAAAGGGGAGGTTGCCTTAGCCATTATGTGGGACTTTAATGCATTGAATTACCGCGCTAAAATCGATAGTTCACGCTTTACCGTGACTATTCCACAGGATGGTTCGGTTATTTCCGGCTATACCACCATTATCAATAAATACGCAAAAAATCCCAATGCTGCGAAACTCGCACGTGAATATATCTTCAGTGACCAGGGGCAAATCAATTTAGCAGAAGGTTATGCCCGTCCGATTCGTAGCAATGTGCCTCTGCCTGCAGCAACACAAGCAAAACTGCTTAGCAATGACCAGTACAGCAATGTTTTCCCTATCTCTGACTTTAAAGACTGGGAAAAAACAGCGCGTAAATTGCCAAGACAATGGCAGGAAAACGTTCTTATCCATATCCAATAAGGGGCAGCAGCATGAGCAATATGAGCAATAAAGTAATCTTTGTTGTTCTTGATGGCCTAAATTATCAAGTAGCCCAAAATTGTATGGGTTACTTGAGCGCCTTTATGGACAGCCAGCAAGCAACGACTTATCAAATCAGCAGTGAATTACCGTCATTATCACGGCCGTTATATGAATGTTTATTAACCGGTGAAGCGCCTGTACACAGCGGTATAGTCAATAACCAAGTGAGCCGTTTATCATTTAACAGCAGTGTGTTTAGCTTAGCGGCACAAGCGGGGCTAACCACCGCAGCGGCGGCCTATCACTGGGTCAGTGAATTATACAATAGCAGCCCCTATAATCAGCAAAAAGATCGCATCTGTAATGATAAATCTCTTAATATTCAACATGGTATGTTTTATCACTTGGATCATTACCCAGACACTATTTTGTTTGCCGATGCCGAGCATTTACGGCAAACCTATCAACCGGATTTTTTACTTATCCATCCGATGAATATTGATGATGCGGGCCATCAGTTTGGTCTTGACTCCCCTGAGTACCGCAATAGTGCCCGTCAGGCGGACATCATTTTATCGGACTATTTACCCACCTGGATAGAGGAAGGTTATCAAGTGGTGATCACCAGTGATCATGGCATGAATAATGATAAAACCCATGGGGGCGTTTTAGAGGAGGAGCGCACGGTGCCGCTGTTTTTACTTGGCACGCAGTTTAGCCAGCAAAGCGTTGATGTAAAACAAACTCAAATTTGCGGGCTGCTGTGTCAGTTATTGGGATTGTCTGATCATCAAAAATCCTATCATCCCGCTTTATTAAAACAAGGTTAAGGCGATGAATAGCACTGTATTACCCGGCGTAACACAGATAAAAACAGGGCGCTTTGAAAAATTTAAAACACTTTCACTAAAGCGATTCAGACCCTTATGGTTATTATTGCCTTTTTTACTGCTGTTCTTTTTATTTCAAATTGCGCCGATGATTTGGATAGTGCTTAACAGCTTTGTTGTTGATCAGCAGGTGAGTTTAGAAAATTATCAAACCATCTTAAATTCGGCCTTTATTTTACAGGGCTTTGGCAATAGTTTATGGCTGGCGGGCTGGTCCAGTAGTATCAGCCTAATTTTAGCGCTGTTTTTTGTGGCCTCATTACGCAAAGTTGACTCTGGCTTGCGTGATGCCGTGGTGGCCTTTACCAATATGACCGCCAATTTCAGTGGTGTGCCTTTGGCTTTTGCTTTTATTATTATCCTCGGATTTAACGGTGCTGTGACTTTGCTGTTAAAAAAAGTCGGTCTGATTGATGATTTTAATCTCTATGGCCAGTGGGGATTATTAACCCTGTATGTGTATTTCCAGGTGCCACTTGCAACCTTATTGTTGTATCCCGCTTTTGATGCTTTACAGGATGACTGGCAAGCTGCCTGTACTTTATTAGGTGCAAAAAAATGGCAGTTTTGGACGGAGATTGCATTGCCGGTTTTATCGCCTGCTATCTTGGGTACCTTTATTATTTTAATCGCTAACGCGATCGGTGCCTATGCCAGTGTCTATGCCTTAACCACGGGTAACTACAATGTGGTGACGGTGCGCATCGCCAGTTTAGTGTCGGGGGATCTTTTCTTAGAGCCTAATTTAGCGGCGGCGATTTCTGTGCTGTTAATGGTTATTTTGGGCTTGATCACTTTTATTAATCAAACCTTAATTCGCCGGAGTTACCATGAAAAATGCTGAGCAACTTTATCATCAAAGCGTGGTCTATGGGCTGTGCAGCATATTATTTTTACCCATCTTCGCGACCTTTCTTTATTCCATTTCCTCCTCTTGGGGGGCGAGTATTTTACCCGATGGTCTGAGTTTTAAATGGTACCTGCTGCTGTGGCAAGATGTCCGTTTTATTGAGGCGTTTGGGCGTTCGTTATTAATCAGCTGCAGCGCTTTATTGCTTTGTGCAGTGCTTATTTTACCGGTTATGTTTGTCCTGTTTTATTACTTCCCCAAGCTGCAGGGAATATTTAATTTACTGATCTTATTACCCTTTGCCGTGCCTCC